>NZ_CDRRQK010000001.1:0-210612 GCF_977044405.1 Dorea sp. | reverse complement strand
CGTCGAGTTTGGGTTTGCTTTCTGTTGCTTTTAGGGAATTCAGGCTCTCTTACTACTTCTTGCCTCATGGAGTCGCGGACCAGATCTTATACCAAGGCATACGCAAGGACCGGGAATCCAACCAAAATTAATGTATTAAACAGCCAAAAAAGTATTGACAATACTGCCTGCAATGCTATAATTAAAACAAACATATGAATAACTGTTCATATATTCAAATAATCAAACAAGAAAAAGAGAGGAAGTATTTACCATGAAAAAAACTTACAAAATCGACGTAGACTGCGCTAACTGCGCAAACAAAATGGAGCAGGCAGCTAAGAACACAGACGGAGTAAAGGATGCAACTGTTAACTTTATGATGTTAAAGATGATCGTAGAGTTTGAAGAAGGCGCTGATCCTAAGAAAGTCATGAAGGCTGTACAGAAGAACTGTAAAGTTGTAGAAGATGACTGTGAGATCTTCCTGTAAGCAAGATTTGCTGGAAGAGTGACGAGGAGAAAGGCTGGGGAAAGATATGACAAAAAGACAGAAAAAATCTCTGACCAGAATCATTATAGCAGCGGTACTTATGATCATATTGAAGTTCCTGCCTGTAGAGGGCTGGCTTAAGTTCATACTTTATATGGTTCCGTACCTGGTTGTCGGATATGATATTTTGCGGAAAGCGTTCAAAGGAATCCTGAATAAACAGGTATTCGATGAGAACTTTCTGATGGCAGTTGCGACAATAGGTGCGATTGCACTTGGCAACTATAAAGAGGGCGTATCGGTTATGCTCTTTTACCAGATTGGCGAATTATTTCAGAGTTATGCGGTTGGTAAGAGCCGCAGGAATATCAGTGATCTGATGGATATCCGTCCGGATTATGCGAATATTGAAACGGACGGGGAGTTAGAACAGGTAGATCCGGATGAAGTTGAAGTTGGAACGGTTATTGTCGTTCAGCCGGGAGAAAAAGTTCCAATTGATGGCGTGATCGAAGAAGGAACCAGTACACTTAATACCAGTGCACTGACCGGAGAAAGTGTTCCAAGAGAAGCAAAAACCGGTGATGAGGTCATCAGTGGATGTATTAACCTGACCGGTCTTTTAAAGATCCGTACGACGAAAGAATTTGGAGAATCTACAGTGTCCAAGATCCTGGAACTGGTAGAAAATTCAAGTTCCAGAAAGTCAAAATCCGAGAACTTTATCTCAAAATTTGCCAGATATTATACACCGGCAGTCTGCTACGGTGCACTTGCACTTGCAATCCTGCCTCCACTGGTAAGAATGCTTGTGATGGGACTCGCACCTGAATGGGGAGACTGGATCTACAGAGCGCTTACATTCCTTGTTATCAGCTGTCCTTGTGCACTGGTTATCAGTATTCCGCTTAGTTTCTTTGCCGGAATCGGCGGAGCAAGTCATGAAGGTGTACTGGTAAAAGGTTCCAACTATCTGGAGACGATGGCACAGACAAAATATGTGGTATTTGACAAGACAGGAACGATGACACAGGGTGTATTTGAAGTAAGTGGTGTACATCATAATACCATGCCGGAAGAGGAGCTTTTGGAATACGCGGCACTGGCAGAATGCTCTTCCTCACATCCAATCAGTAAGAGTCTTCAAAAGGCATACGGTAAGCAGATCAACCGTGACCGCGTGACAGATATCGAAGAACTGAGTGGAAAAGGTGTAACAGCAAAGGTGGATGGTGTTAAGGTAGCAGCAGGTAATGCAAAGCTTATGAAATACCTTGGCATAGAATACAGTGAATGCGACGAGATCGGTACGATCGTGCATGTTGCCGTAGATGGAGCATATGCAGGACACATCCTGATTTCTGATAAATTAAAACCACATGCAAAAGAGGCAATCCGTGATCTTAAGAAAGCAGGTATTACCAAGACGGTTATGCTGACCGGTGACATGAAGAGAGTGGCAGATAAGGTGGCAGCAGAACTTGGTATTGAGGAAGTATACAGTGAACTTCTTCCGGCAGATAAAGTTGCAAAAGTAGAAAGTCTTCTGAACCAGAAGTCAGAAAAAGAGAAGCTTGCATTTGTCGGAGATGGTATCAATGATGCACCTGTATTATCAAGAGCAGACATCGGAATTGCCATGGGAGCACTTGGTTCAGATGCAGCCATTGAGGCAGCAGATGTTGTTCTTATGGATGATGATCCGAAGAAAATCGCAAAAGCGATCAAGATTTCCAGAAAATGTATGCGTATTGTATATGAAAATATTTACTTTGCTCTTGGAATCAAGGCAATCTGCCTGATCCTTGGAGCATTCGGAATTGCCAATATGTGGATGGCGATCTTTGCAGATGTCGGAGTTATGGTCATCGCAGTATTGAATGCAATCCGTGCATTATTCGTAAAAAACTTATAGAAAAGGCTGGTGGACAGATGGCAAAATTAGAAGAAGGAATGGAAGTATGTGATTCCTGTGAAGTACATGAGAACCTTCTGAAGATCGTGAATGAAAAGATGCCAGAAGAGACAGAACTGTATGATCTGGCAGAATTATTCAAGGTATTTGGGGATTCTACAAGAATGCGTATCTTGTTTGTATTATTTGAAGCAGAAGTATGTGTATGCGATCTGGCAGAAGCGCTTAATATGACCCAGTCAGCAATCTCACATCAGCTTAGAATTCTCAAACAGAACAAGCTCGTTAAGAGCAGAAGAGAAGGAAAATCTGTGTTCTATTCACTGGCAGATGATCATGTACGCACGATCGTGGATCAGGGAAGAGAGCATATCGAAGAGGATTTATAGGAAAATATATAAAGCGATGTTGTAAAAGTGGAAGATCTATATCAAATGATGAAAATATCTGATATAGATCTTCTTTTTTAATAGCAAAGTATGCAAGAGAAGTTGCCAGTGGCAAGTTCTCTGTATCCCAATTTTGTAAAATGGAAAGTAAAAAATTTTATAAGAAGATTATGAAGGCAGGATGATTAGACTATAGTACGAATAATAGTCTATTAATTGTTGAATTATCAGAAATTAATAAATAATAAAAAGAAACGTATTTAATATTACAAAATCTAATATTTGTATAAAAAAATTTAATATTTTCCATTGACAATTTTATAACCATCTCTTAAACTATGATTACAAGGTATTCATTTCTAAAAAAATTCAGTTTTGAATGGAGGTATGGTTATGGAACAGAAACAAGAAAAATTTAGTACCATAGGTTATATAGCCGCCGCGTTGGGTATGTGTATCGGTACAGGAAATGTCTGGCGGTTCCCGCGAGTATGTGCAGCGAACGGTGGAGGGGCATTTATCTTAGCCTGGACGATTGCGATGCTGGTGTTTGCAGTACCGCTTCTTTCTACAGAGATGGCCTTTGGTAAAAAGACGAGACTTGGATGTATCGGTACTTTCCGTGATGTAGGTGGAAAGAAGTATACCTGGATGGGATTCTTTGTAGCAGCTGTCTGCTTCTTCCTGATGAGTTACTATTGTGTACTTCAGGGTTACTGTTTGAAATATGCAGTGAACTCCGTGACATCATTTAAAGTGAATCTGACAACAGAGACCACATCAAAAATGTGGGCAGCATTTACAGATTCACCGGCACAGGTTATTTTATTCCACGCAATCGGATTTGCTGTTGCATGCTTTATCGTTTATCAGGGTATTGCAGGTGGTATTGAAAAATTCTGTAAGGTAGCGATTCCGGCACTGTTCATTATTCTTGTTGGTTTAGCACTTTATGCAGTAAGATTAAACGGAGCAAGTCAGGGACTTCAGTATCTCTTTACAATCAAGAAAGAATACATCTTAAGTCCGAATACATGGATTCAGGCATTCATCCAGGCAGCATGGAGCACAGGAGCAGGATGGGGATTCATTATTACATATGCGAACTATGTAGGAGAAGATGAAGACATTCCTACAAGCTGTCTGATTATGGGACTTGGTGATAACCTTGGAGCTATCCTTTCAGCACTTGTTGTTATTCCTGCAATCTGTGCACTGTCCGCTACACCGGAAGCAGCAAACGAGGCACTTAGCCAGGGTAACTTCGGGCTTACATTTATTTACATGTATCAGTTATTTACAACAATCCCGGGCGGAAGATTTATTTCCTTTATCTTCTTTGGATTACTTGCAATTGCAGCGATTACATCCCTGTTCTCTATGATCGAAGTTGGAGTAAAATGTGTTGTTGACCTTGGACTGCCACGTAAAAAGGCTGTTGTAAGTGTCTGCTTCGCAGGATTCTTAGTAGGATGCTTCTCATGTTGGTCACTGGCTAACATCGACAATCAGGACTGGGTATGGGGACTTGGACTTTTAGTAAGTGGTGCATTTATCGCAATCATTGCATGGAAGTATGGAGTTGAGAAATTACGTACACAGGAAGTTAATGCAAAAGGTGCAGATGTACATCTTCCAAAAGCATACTATACAGGGTGTATGTATTTGATTCCTGTACTGGTAGTGATTATGGTAGTTTACTGGTTACTCCAGACAAAAGAATGGTTCCCGGATACATGGCTGAATCCATTCATTATTCAGGATAATACAGGAACAGTATTACTTCAGTTCGTAGTAGTGATTGTTGTAGGTATCGCTCTTTCTAAGGTATTTAATGCTAAGACAGCAAAAGGTGCTATGAAAGATGACGAAGTGGCAAAATAATAGTTACAGTTCACAGGTGAGAATTTTCTGAACTGAAAATTCCGTATGATACAGTAACGAATAATAGAAAGAAGGTATGAGCTATGACGATGGATGCGATTATTATGATGATCATCACATTGGTTGGATATATTGGCGGATTTAGTTATTTCATGGTACGGGTATTTAAAAAGGAAAGAAGTAAATCCAAAAAATAGATAAAAGGTTGATAGATATCGGATAATAGTAACAGATATGAAAAGGACGACGATCTGATTGAAATGAATACATAACCGAACAGGCCGGAGCCGGAATCTTGTCAGAGATGACAGGATTCCGGCTCCGGTCTGTTTGAGTTTGTATTTATATATCAAGTGCAGCATGATATCAGAAGTTCCAGGAACTAATACCTGTTCACTCTTAAGGATTCTCACAAATTGCAGGAATACTGAGCTGTGTTTCACGAAGAGCTCTGCGGGCCTGACTATTACCCGACAGCCCCTTCCGCAGTTTTTTGTTTACAGAAAAATAGTTTTGTAATCGCGTGTGCCAAATAGCAGAAAGCTAAGACGGAATCAAGACACATGCACAATATCCCGGAGCTGGTTGAAAACAATAGATGGTCAGAGTCTTGTCGATTTCCGGACTATAATCATGCAGGATATGTTTATTGCCGTTTAATGCTACATCCGCATAAGTGACAAGCCATTTTTTATCCCCGTTTTCAAAGACTTCATAAAAAGAACGATTCAACATTTCTGAAACGGGAACGCCCTCAACAACAGTCATTTCATTATTGCAGTAACGAAATACAAAGTCTACACCATGTCCATCCTCATCAAATACAAGCTCAATAATACAAAAAGCAAGTGGCATATCATTGAGAAAGCTACAGTTATCAAATAATTGAAGAGAGCTGTCTTCTGAAACCTCCGAAAAGTTCTGCGCATTTAAACCAAGTGCCTTACGGATTTGTTTGTGCTGACTCAGATTACGTTTTCTCCCCTGAAAGACAGCGCCATCAGTCATTGTATAAAGTCCTTCGTCAGATATATGAACAATTTGATTTTTTCGAAGAACAACGCCTTTTGAGATATTTAGAAAATCTTCTTCCGGCAAGTAGAGCATAAGTTCTTTTATCGGGATTGTAGTCGTAATGCTTTCTCCCGAGGAAAGCGTAATGATTGTGTGAGGATTCTGTCTGGTAAGGTAAAAAATATCTGAACTTTTGATATTCTTTCGTTCGAAATATAGTGGAACATTATAACGCATATAAGACCTTCCTTTATTGTGATAATTTTATATTACTATAGTTGTATTGAAAATACAATGGAAATAATTAAAACGCAACGATTGATGCAGGTAAAATGCACTTTAATTAAGTTTTGCCACAATTTATCGAAGAAACATCAAATGAAAGCACAGATTTGAGCAAAAAAGATTGCTGATTAACCGTGTGGATGATATTATAAAAGAGTATAAATAATGATACAAAAGGAATCATCAGGGCAGAGACAGGAATAAGAAAGGAGTGGGAAGCGGATGAAAAGAAGAATTTCGAAAAGGATTATTGCAATTGTAGTGAGCCTTTGCGTAGCATTTTCGATTATGCCTTTATCGGTAAGTGCAGCAGAGGCTGATAAAGTGGAAGGTGATAAAGCGGGAGTTAAAGAAAGTCAATGGCTGACTACCGGAAAAACATTTACTATCAATCGTGTTTACACAGCAGGGTTGACTGCTTGTGGATCAGCACTTGTCAGAATTGCCGGAGCAACAGATAATGAAGGATTTCAGAAAGTAGCTTCATTTGTTAATAAATGGGTTTGTGGAGGCAGCAACACTGGACAGACACTGGCAGAAATTCAGACTCTTTGTAATGAGATACTTAATGAAGTTAAGCTCATTGATGAACATCTTAGAGTGTATGATGCAGAAATATTGGGTACACTTCAGGAGATACAGTACACAGAAGCGAAAAATGAACTGGATCAGCAATGGTCTAAAGATGTAGAGATATATGAAACTGCCGGAAATGTAGGAAATACATTGGAATTCTACGAAAAGTATATGGAAGCCGCGCAACTGTATATGGATGGTAAGACGGATATGAATGCTGTCGAAGAGAGTAAGCAAGATCTTTATGATGGTTTTATTGAGGTTTATAAAGCGGCTGGAAATAGCTTTGAAAATCCAACCGATGAGAAAAAAAAGGACGCTATATTTTGTAATGACACGATAGATGGTGTATTCAAAAGAACGATTTGGAGTATGATCAATGCGTTGAATAAGCCAAGTGATGAGAAAACTTATGCGGATGCTGCGGCATAATTTGCATATAGGGCTTATGGATTTTCTGATGATCAATATAATTACATAGTTTCAAGTATTGATAAACAATTTATGGAAATCATTAAGATGGAGATGATGTATCAGGAATTTATTGCACAGCGTGGTGATTATTTTGAAGAAAAATATCCAGATGATGAAAGTAAATGGGAGAGCTATGCTGCATGGACGGATGATTTAAATAAGTTGAATGAAGATGTTGCCAAAGCTATGGATACTATGCTTGACAGAGAAATATTAGTTTCGGATTCAACGGTTAGTTCGATTCGGATGAAATTGAATGAATTTGTAAAGCCAGAAGACATGGTATCTGTACGTATGAAAAATGAAAATTACCATGAGAAATTAACAGGCGAGTTCTATGAGAAGGAGCAACCGGTTATCGATGCGTTTGGCGAAAAGAGAGTTAGCTATGCTGATAAGTGGAAATCCAATGCTGATGTAATTACGCCGTTTGTTAATTTTCACAGAATTGCTGTGCCGACACCTAAAACGGAGAAGAATCCATCGGGAATAGATATTTATTATATTTTCGATACATCACAGCCACACAATGCGGAAGAGGATGGGGATTGGAATTCAGACGATTCTGTTCCTGAAAATTTGCGGTTTTATCAATTTGAAGAGAAAATGGATTATAAAGGGGTGAAAGATGAGCATATTCCAAGTTGTGATTTTATTAATTTAACAAAAGAAAATTATAGCGATGGGCAGAATCAATTTAGTTGCGTGAAGAATACGGCGGAATTTCAGAGCTTATTCGCTACAGGACTATTCAGTGCATTATCAAGTATACCTGGTGATTATCTGAGTGAATACCTGCTTACAAAAGAAAATACAAAAACATATATTGCTTTACCGGATTATGATTATGATTGGAATGATACATGGGCGACAAGCTATACGATTTTCCATGTGGTTGATACAACAGGACAGTATCCGGGAGGCAGTTTTGAAAGTTCTACTTTAAGTGCAGAAAAAATTCAACCGGATAAATCAGCGGGGGCATATTCGGCATATACCGTTATATTAAAGAACCGCCCACAAGAAGATGGTTATTATAAGACGAAAGTTGATGTTGCTACGAATGGAGTCGGAGATACAGAGTTAGAAATGGTTCAGGAAGATGGGACAACATGTCAGGAAAATATTGTTCCTTCAGGAAAAGAGGTAACACTTCGGTTTAAGGCGGAAGGTACAACTGTTCTGGAATCCCTTACATTGCAGAGACATAACAATACAGAAAATCCATCAGAAGTAAGTTCGGAAGAAACGTTGTTGACAAAAGACCAGATCGCGACATTGATTCCGGATGAAGAAGGATATTATACATATACATGCGGTGCACCATATTCAAATGCAACATTTGTTTTAAACGGAGCAGTAGGACATAAGGTATATGTGAAAGGTACGAATCAGTCATTTGAAGATGCAATCCTATTGGATTCCTATGTAGACTACTTTGAAGAAGGAGAAAATGTTGAATTTTATGTATCAGATAATGTAAAGAGTGTCGGATATTATGAGGGTGATACTTATAAAGAGCTTGCATTAACAGAAAATTATGAGGGTGACAGAAAAGGAAGTTTCGTAATGCCGGCGAAGGATATTACATTATACTATAATGCAATCTGCGAGGAACATTCCTATGACAATGGATTCTGTACAAAATGTGGCGAATATCAGCCGGCAGACTATAATGAATCTACAGGCAGTTATGAGATTGGTAATGGTGGACAGATGTTTTGGTTTGCCGCTCTTGTAAATGGGGACGATGAATATACACAGAATCAAGAAGAAAAGCTAGATGCACATGGAGTGCTGGTGTCTGACATTTCACTTAAGAATCCGTCGGACGAAAAACATGAATGGAAATCAATCAGAGAATTCACAGGAATTTTCGACGGACAGAATCATACGATTTCTGATTTCGTTATGACGAAAGTAAATGATGAGTCAATAGGCTTTTTCCAGTGGCTTAGGAGTGACCCGAACGAGACAGAGAAAGCGACGCTTAAGAACTTTACACTGAATGGAACAATCGTTACAATAGCAAGTTTTGAAAGAACAGCAAGTGCAGCAGGTGGTGTTGTAGGAACAGCTTCCGGCGGTGTGATCAGGCGGGTGAATTCAAATGTAAATATTGCAAAAGGAGTGATATACTATATCGGCGGAATTGCCGGAGTGATCAACGAAGCAACTTCTATAGAGGAGAGTACATATTCAGGTGAAATCGTACTGGATTTCGATTCCTACGGAGTCGGCGGAATTGTAGGTGAGGTATCTGGTGATGCAAAAATCAAGGATTGTGCAAATTACGGATCAATCATACCTTATAAACATGATGAAGGATATTACGGTAACACCGGTTGCAGAGGTGGAATCACTGGATATGTTTCATCAGGGAATTTCATTCTTTCTGATTGTTACAATTATAGCCGGGTGCTCATAAAGGCGGGGGATAACTATGGTGCAATCTCCGGAAAATGTCAGGCGAATAAAGATGGAATCAAGAATAATTATTATCTCGATACACTTCCGGTAAAAGGTTTCCTGGGAGAAGCTGAGATTGCGAATGATGAAGAACTGGCAAAGTCAAAGACAGCAGAACAGTTCAAGAGTGGTGAAGAGGCATATCTTTTAAATAACGAGGTGACAGACGGCTCTCAAGTATGGTATCAGAATATTGATAACGGAGAAACTCCGGATGCTTATCCGGTTCTGGATGATACACATGGCACAGTCTATCGTTGGGAAGATGGAACCTATTCGAATTATGAGAAAGAACCTGTAGAAGAAACTTACGAGATTCGTACATTTGAAGAATTTAAGAAAATTCCGGAAATTGTTAAGAAGAACAATCGTGCAAACTTCAAACTGATGAACACGATTTTCGGAGACGGTAAAACAATGACAGAATCAATCGGTTCAGCAGACAATCCGTATAATGGTACATTTGACGGACAAGGATATTATGTCTACCGATTCGATATCAAATCATCCGATGGAAATGCAGCACTTTTTGATACGATCGGTGCACATGGAAGTGTAAAGAATTTCGCAGCTTTTTATCAAAATATTGAAGGAGAGAAAGCAGCAGGTCTTGCAATTGTCAATTATGGATTGATTGATGAGTGTATCAGTGGATCAAATCTCAGCGGTCCATTTACTGATCGAGTTACGAAAGAGCCTAAAGATTTGAATGAGACAACGACATTTGTTAAGGGCACATCAATGGCAGGAGGCGTTGTAGTTGAGAATAAAGGTGTGATTCGAAATACTGCGAACTATGCAAAAGCAACAGCAAGTGCATCAGATGGAATTGTTGGAGGAATTGCAGTAGTAAACAGCGGAACGATTGAGAACTGTATGAGTATAGGTTCTCTGTCAACAAAGGAAAATGGAATTGCCGGAGGAATCGTTGGAAAGCTGGATAAAAATGGCTCCATTCAAATTGCATATAGTGCACAAACTGCGATAGAAGGTGGGACAACCGGGGCAGTATTTGGCACAAAAGAAGAAAGAGCAGGAGCTGTGAATAACACATATTACCAGGATACCTTATCAGGAAACGAAGAACAGGGAACAGCGAAAACAGCGGCTGAGATGAAGAGCA
Organism: Dorea sp.; assembly: GCF_977044405.1. Taxonomy (NCBI): domain Bacteria; kingdom Bacillati; phylum Bacillota; class Clostridia; order Lachnospirales; family Lachnospiraceae; genus Dorea; species Dorea sp. Next base: position 200,011 of record NZ_CDRRQK010000001.1, on the reverse strand, counting down.
ATGCTTTTAAAGAGGAATTAAATACTCTGGTAGCAGGCAATGAAGAATTGTGTAGTTGGACATGGAATTCAACAAAGAATCAGGGGTATCCAAGAATCTTATCTTCGCTTATTACGGAAGTTGAATTAGTGAACGCATCAAAAGGAGTTACCGTAAAAGGTATGATGCATAAAGATACGAAACTTCAGTTGAACGAGCTTGACAAGAAGAATGACATTTATCAGGCATTTAAGAAATATGCACAGAAGACAGATAAGCAGGTTCTTTATTCAGCAGAACCGACGTTGGTATATGGAGATGAACAGCCAGCACCATACGAAGGAAATCTGAATGTAAAACTGGATCTGTCAAAGTATCGAGGAAAAGGATATAAGGTTCTTGTTTATCGAAATAATCAGATCGAAGAGCTTGAAATTGATAAACAGATGATCGCCTCAAAAGATGTAGAAGAGATGGTTCCGTTTGCTGTACTGGCTGAAAAGAGTGAGATCTCCAAAGCAGTTGATCATATTAAGGATACAGTAAAAACAGGAGATAACAGCAGTGTGATTCTTTTGCTTTGTATTGTTGTTGTGGCAGGTAGTGTAGCAGGTGGAGTTATTTACTGGAGAAAAAAGAAAGCAAAACGATAAGATGAAAAAAAAGACAAAGATTATAATAGGAATTCTGATTGCGGCTGTGATAGCAGCCGCAGGAATTACCTGGTATGTTATGAACCAAAAGAATCAGAAAACCGGAAATTCGTCTGCAGAAGTAGTAGCCTGGGATGTGGATATCGAGGAGGAAGAACCTTCCGAGGAAAAAGGAATCCTGATTCCTGGATATACAAGTATGGTAATGAAGGCGAATACAAAGGAGCAGACAGTAAGCATTGGTAATCCGGCAGATAATGATTGCATTTTTGTAATTGTATTGAAACTGGAAGACGGAACGAAACTGTTCGAATCACAAGAGTTGAAACCGGGCGAAGGTCTGGAGAATATTACGCTTGACCAGGAGCTGGAAGCCGGAGAATATCAGGCAGTTATAGAATATAAGTGTTATTCATTAGAAGATAAAAGTCCGTTAAACGGTGGAAGCGCAGAGTTTAAATTATATGTAAAAGAATAAAACGTGGAGGTAGAATGATGAAAAACAAATTAGTAGCAGGATTTATGGCAACAACGATGATGGTATCTGTTATGTCAACAGGTGTTTTTGCAGCAGAGCTTAATCCGGATAGTGAGAGTAATAAAGCGGGAAATACGCAAGTGACTGCAACAGTAGATGAAAATTTAAATAAAGCAAGTTATGTTATACAAATTCCGGATACGGTTGATTTTGGAAAAATACAGCAGCCTGAGACAGAAGGAGATGCATATTCGTATAAAGATATCACAGTATCTTGTATAAAAGCAGAGAATCTGGCGGCAGGAGATGGAATCGCTGTCTTAGTAAAAGATGCGGCAGCTGCTGGAAGCGAAGATCCGTTTAGACTGACACATAATACAAATTCAGATTGTGTTATGACTTATGATATTATAAATAACAAGACGAGTATTCAAAATGGGACATGGTATGCAAATGGATATTTATTTAATACATTTACAGGAGCAGATCAGTCAGCAACTGACCAATTAGTACTGAACCGTGGCCAGTTATATAATAGAGATCTTTCTATCTGGGGTGGACAGTACACGGGTACCCTCAATTTCTATACAAAGATTGTAAGTGTAAATGCAAATTAAAAAAGAGTGGAATAATACGAGAAAAAGCTTGCTTAGAATCTTTTTTATGTCGCTCGTTCTTGTATGTATTTGTACTTTATCAGTTCCAAAGAAATCTCTGGCTCAGGAGACAACAGATTCTGCAACTTATGCGGGAAGTACCAGCGTAAAAGCATATGTGACAGGAAATTCTGAAAATGAGCAGGAGAACCCTTCTGAAGATGAGGAACATTTACAAGACGAAAGCACAACAAATGCGAAAACAGGAGATGAGAGCAAAGCAACAATTTGGATTGCGATATTGCTATTCTCAATGATTGTATTTGGCTGTGGAGTAAAATATAAAAAAGGTAACAAGTAAATAAAAATTTGTGTTATCATAGAAAAAACAAAAGAAATGCAGAAGCGAAAGGGGCGGCAAAAATGAAGGAAAATAAAACAATTAAAATTATCACATTAATCACAGGAATCCTGACAGTGCTGTTAGGCTTTTATGCGGTAGTTCGACCGATGAGGACGTTTTTAGCAATCGGATGGATTCTTGGAATGCTTTTCTTAGTGAATGGTATTGAACTTGTGATACTTTCCTTGTCTAAAGAGAAGAAAGATATCGGAGCATGTATTCTTGGAGTTCTGGAAGGACTTGGCGGTATTATTTTATTATTCAGCGGCGTACAGAGATTTCTGACAGATATCATGGCAACTTATCTGGTTGGAGCCAGCGTCCTGATTTATGGTATCTTCCAGATTGTAGCCGGGGTGAAGAAGTTTAAAGATTCTAAAGGAAAAGGAATTCTGGCGGTTATCTGTGGTGTATTATCAATCATTGTAAGTATTATCGCTTTTACACATCCGGTATTGACAATGTTCTCAGTTGGATATATGATCGCATTTTCTGTTTTGATGCAGGGAATCAATATGATCGTACTTGCTGTGAATTTTGGAAAAGAGAGCGAGGAATAAAAAAAGGAAAGCTTCGACAGCAAAATTCAAGGGGCTGTCGCTTTAACGATTAAAACATCGTGAAGCGGCAGCCCCTTTGGGGTCTAAATCATCATATAGTTGTAAAAAGTTTAAAATAATTTCTTTAATCTTGAAAATATATATCAAAACAACCAGATGGTCTTGACATACGAAATAATAAGAGATAAAATACATATACCCCGTAAGGGTATAAAGGCGAACGAAAGGAGCATGCATATGGCAGACAAGAATGTAGATAATAATGAAAATAAATCAGAAAAAGAATGTTGCTGTCACGCATCCAAGCATCGTACAGAGAAAGAATACAAAGACCTGATGAACCGATTAAGCCGGATTGAAGGTCAGGTACGCGGAATTAAAGGAATGCTGGAAAAGGATGCATATTGTCCGGAGATTCTGGTGCAGGTATCTGCAGTGAATGCGGCACTTAACAGTTTTAATAAAGTATTACTGGCGAATCATATCCGTACCTGTGTGGCGGATGATATCAGGGATGGGAAAGATGAGACGATTGATGAGCTGGTAAAGGTTTTACAGAAGCTTATGCGGTAAGTGAGCGGATAGCACAGTATCCGAAAAGGTGGTATTGATGATTCTGCTACGAGTGTCACAGTATCCAAAAAGTATGTAAAGTTTATAGATGTATAGCCTGCTTAGAAAGTATTTTCTGAGTTTTCTATAAAGGAATAAGAAAATAATGATGACAGGAGGGAACAAAACAACAATGGAACAATATATAGTAACCGGTATGAGCTGCGCAGCCTGCAGCAGCAGAGTGGAAAAAGCAGTCTCGAAGGTACCGGGTGTAACATCCTGCTCGGTGAGTCTCCTTACCAACTCTATGGGAGTTGAGGGAACCGCAAGCGAACAGGAGATTATTAAGGCAGTCACAGATGCCGGATATGGAGCATCAAAAAAAGGCGAAGGTGCAGCAAAGACACAGTCACAAACAGCGTCCGCCGGAGAAGACATGTTAAAAGACAGAGAGACACCGGTATTAAAGAGACGCCTGATCGCATCACTTGGATTTTTGATCGTCCTTATGTATTTCTCCATGGGACATATGATGTGGGGATGGCCGGTTCCGGGATTCATGAAAGATAATCATGTAATGATGGGACTCTTACAGATGCTTCTGACGATTGCAGTTATGGTGATCAACCAGAAGTTCTTCATCAGCGGATTCAAAGGTCTGATCCACAGAGCCCCGAATATGGACACCCTGGTAGCACTTGGATCGGGAGCATCCTTTGTATATAGTACTTATGCACTCTTTGCCATGACAGACGCACAGGTGCGTGGAGATATGGACGCAGTGATGTCTTATATGCATGAGTTTTATTTTGAATCAGCAGCTATGATCCTGGCACTGATCACAGTTGGTAAGATGCTGGAGGCAAGATCAAAGGGAAAGACAACGGATGCATTAAAAGGACTGATGAAGCTTGCACCAAAGACAGCGGTTGTGATTCGTGATGGTAAAGAAGTGCAGGTATCGATCGAACAAGTACAAAAAGGCGATATATTTGTTGTGAAACCGGGAGAAAATATTCCGGTAGACGGTGAAGTCTTAGAAGGAAGCAGTGCAGTCAATGAATCCGCACTGACGGGTGAAAGTATTCCGGTAGATAAGGCGGCAGGAGATAAGGTATCAGCAGCGACAGTGAACCAGTCCGGCTATCTGAAATGCCGTGCAACCAGAGTCGGTGAGGATACAACACTTTCACAGATTATTCAGATGGTAAGTGATGCAGCCGCAACGAAAGCACCGATCGCAAAGATCGCAGACCGTGTATCCGGAGTATTTGTACCAACGGTTATCACGATTGCAGTGATTACAACGGTTGTATGGCTGATTGCCGGACAGAGCATTGGATTCGCATTATCAAGAGGAATTGCAGTTCTGGTTATCAGCTGCCCGTGTGCACTCGGACTTGCCACACCGGTAGCAATCATGGTTGGAAATGGAATGGGTGCCAAGAATGGTATCATGTTCAAGACAGCCGTTTCGCTAGAAGAGACAGGTAAGATGGAGATCGTGGCACTTGATAAGACCGGAACGATCACAAGCGGCGAGCCGAAAGTAACAGATATTATTCCGGCAGCAGGAGTGACAGAAGATACATTATTAAGATATGCTTATGCACTTGAGAATAAGAGTGAACATCCGCTTGCAAGAGCGATTCTTGAAAAGGCAGCAGAAGAAAAAGCTGTGATCGAAGAGGTTACAGAATTCCAGGCACTTCCGGGTAATGGTCTGACAGCTGTGCTTGATGGACATACATTATATGGAGGAAATCATACATTTATCAGCACAAAGGTAAATGTGGACAGCGATATTCAGAAACATTCAGAGAAGCTGGCCGAAGAAGGTAAGACACCATTGTTCTTTGGAAATGAAGAACGTCTGCTTGGTGTGATCGCAGTAGCTGATGTCATCAAAGAAGACAGCCCACAGGCAATCAAAGAATTACAAAACATGGGAATCCATGTCGTTATGCTGACCGGAGATAACGAACGTACCGCAAAAGCCATCGGAAAACAGGCAGGTGTAGATGAAGTCATCGCCGGAGTTCTTCCGGAAGGAAAAGAACAGGTGATCCGTAAGCTGAAAGAAAAAGGAAAAGTTGCGATGGTCGGAGACGGTATCAATGATGCACCGGCACTTACAAGAGCCGATATGGGTATCGCCATCGGAGCCGGAACAGATGTTGCAATTGATGCAGCAGATGTTGTACTGATGAAGAGCCGCTTAAGTGACGTACCGGCGGCTATCCGCATGAGCCGTGCGACACTCCGTAACATTCATGAGAATCTGTTCTGGGCATTCTTCTATAATGTGATCGGAATCCCGCTTGCGGCCGGCGTGTGGTATCCATTATTCGGGTGGAAACTGAACCCGATGTTCGGTGCGGCAGCTATGAGCTTATCAAGCTTTTGCGTTGTATCGAATGCATTGAGACTGAATCTTTTTAAGATGTATGACGCATCCAAAGATAAAAAATTAAAAGCTAAAAAAGAAAAAAAGGTATCCAAGAAGGAGGACAAGACAATGAAAAAAGTAATGCATATTGAGGGAATGATGTGTGGACACTGTGAGGCAGCCGTTAAGAAAGCACTGGAGGCACTTCCACAGGTAGACGAAGCAGTCGTAAGCCACGAGGCAGGAACAGCAGAAGTAACACTGAATGCGGAGATCGCAGATGATGTGCTGAAGAAGACAGTAGAGGATAAGGACTATACTGTAACATCTGTTGCATAAGAAGAGAGAAAAGTATAGTTAAGGAAAAGTCAGTTTTGCTCATGGAAGAGTTAAAACTGGCTTTTTCTTGTATCATTATGCGTTCAGAAGAAGCAGCAGGTGACGCAGGTTCTATATATATCCTATGATTTCTTATATCTATAGTATACTTTTTATTTGAACCGGCAAAAGAACACTGCTATACTTAATTATAAGTATCATAATGAGGAAGGAACGAAAGTTAATGAGAAAAAATGGAATGCTAATGCCGGTCTCAGCACTTCCGGGGGCATATGGAATCGGATGCTTTTCGAGAGAAGCATATAAATTTGTAGACGTATTAAAAGAAGCCGGACAGAAATTATGGCAGATCCTGCCGCTCGGACAGACGGGATACGGAGATTCACCGTACCAGTCATTCTCAACATTTGCGGGAAATCCATATTTTATCGATCTGGAGACGCTGATCGAGGATGAACTTCTGACGAAAGAAGAGTGTGACCAGGCAGATTTCGGAGAGAATGAAGAAGAGATCGATTATGAAAAAATATATAATGCAAGATTTAAAGTATTAAAGCTTGCATATGCAAGAGCCAAAAAGAACGGATTGATGGAAAGTAAGGCGTACCGTACTTATCTGGAAGAAGAAAAAGCATGGCTTGCGGATTATGCATTGTATATGGCAGTGAAAGATTCATTTAACGGAAAAAGCTGGGATCAGTGGGAGGAAGACATCAGGCTGCGTAAGCCGGAAGCAATTGCGGCGTATCAGGAACAATTAAGTTCAGAGATTGAGTTTTATGAATTTCTGCAGTATCTGTTCGCCGGACAGTGGGCCGGACTGAAAGCATATGCCAATGAACAAGGCATTGAGATTATCGGGGATATCCCGATCTATGTAGCATTTGACAGTGCAGATACCTGGGCAAATCCAAAGTTATTCCAGTTAGATGAGGAGAATCTTCCGGTAGCTGTAGCAGGATGCCCGCCGGATGCATTCTCGGCAACCGGACAGTTGTGGGGCAATCCATTATATGCATGGGAGTATCATAAGAAGACCGGATATGACTGGTGGATGAAGCGTGTGGCACACTGCTTTAAACTCTATGATGTCATCCGTATTGATCATTTCCGTGGATTTGATGAATATTATGCAATCCCATACGGAGATAAGACGGCAGAAAATGGAAAATGGATGCCGGGACCGGGTATGGAATTATTCCGTACGATGAAAGAAAAACTCGGTGATCTTCCGATTATCGCAGAAGACTTAGGATTCCTTACAGACACTGTCAGACAATTATTAAAAGACAGCGGATATCCGGGAATGAAAGTTCTGGAATTTGCATTCGTGGCAGGTCAGGACAGCGATTACCTTCCACATAATTATGACAAGAACTGTGTAGTATACACAGGAACCCATGATAACGATACCCTTCAGGGATGGTATCAGACACTTTCGGAAGAAGATAAAGAGATGACGAAGGAGTATCTGAATAATCCATATACACCGGACGAAGAAGTACACTGGGATTTCATAAGTCTGGCAATGAGAAGTGTGGCAGATACGTGCATCATTCCGGTACAGGATTATCTGGGACTTGGTAATAAGGCAAGAATTAATATGCCATCTACACTCGGCGGCAACTGGATGTGGAGAATGAAAAAAGGCGCATTTACAGAGGAACTGATCAAGAAGATCAGAAAAATGACAGAAGTCTGCGCAAGATAAAGATAACAGAAAACAAAAAGAAAACACAATATTCAAACGAAAGGATTCTCTGAGAAGGGAATAGAGACGTTTTGGATATTGTGTTTTTCTTTTTGTTTTGTATATGCCAAAACCTATGATTTTTCATAAAAGTATAATTTTTGACATAAAACGTATGATTTTTTGTATAACAGATATGATTTTTGGTAAAGAAAAAGTATAAAAAATTATAGAATGAGACTGTAATATGTTAAGATGGTATTAATAAAAGGTATGAGGTGTACTATGGGGTTGTTAAAACTGGTGATCGTAGATGATGAGCCGATTCTGCTGGAAGGTCTGGTAAAGACGTATGACTGGAACGGTATGGGATATGAAGTGGTTGGTTTTGCACAGAGCGGAGAGCAGGCGTTAAAGGTAATACGTGAAAAAAACCACACGTAGTGCTGACAGACATCCGGATGAAACAGATTTCCGGACTTATGGTAATGGAAGAAATCAAGAAAGAGAACCCGGAATGTCAGTTCGTGGTATTAAGTGCATACAGGGATTTTGAATATGCGAAGAAGGCATGTGACCTGGGGGCATTCGCATATCTTCTGAAGCCGATCGAAGATGAAAAATTACAGGCGACGATGACAGATGTCGGTAAAATCTGTGAAGATCAGATCAGAAATGAGGAGAAGTATGACAGTTGGGAGCGACTTCTGAAAAAGGACGGAGATGGATTTTTGCAGGTTGTCGTGCAAAAATATGTCCAGAACCGGCTGCCGGAAGAAAAAGTAGATGAAGTCTTCCATACGCTGCAGGATGTCATGAAGGAAGGAGACCGGTTTATTACAGTATATGCAGATCTTGATCTGGCCTATAAGATTACCAATGAACTGGAATATGAAGCTTCGAGATTTTCCATGGTCAGAATGATTGAAGAAAAGATCGCAGAGAGATTCACATACTGGAAATTCGAGAGTGAAGAAGGACATCGTACATTTATTATAAAGACGCAGGAGAACACAGCGGTACATGAGCTGAAAGAATTGCTGGAAGAGGTAAAAAAAGAAGAGAACAGCCCGGTTATTGCAGCAATATCAAAACCATATAAAGGAATCCGCGGAATCAAAAGAAGTTTCGAAGAAGCGCAGAGATTGTACGCTGTTACAAATGCATCCGGAGCGGGAGTATTTACAATCCCGGAGACTGTTGAAGAAAAAGAGGATAGTCCATATCCGGCGGAGGCAGAGATGATGGTGGTCAACAGCGTGCGGAAGAACGATGCCGCACAGTTAAAGCAGGCATTTGTACATTTTATTTATCAACTGCCACACAGAGAAGAACTGCAATGCCAGTATATGCACAAGATCATGGTAAAGACAGAATTCATGTTAAAAGACAGTTACGGGATGGATGAATCACTGAATCAGCAATTTGAAAATTATTATTCGAATATGAGGAACTTAAAGGCGGCAAAAGCGGTGGATGTCTGTTACAAGATTCTGGGAACTGCTATTGAAAAAAGACTGGAAAATGCAGAGAAGAAAGAGAATAAGGGATCAAAAGAATACATTGCAGCGGCTGTGGCATATATAGATGAACATCTGGATAATGAAGACCTTTCGATTGTATCAGTGGCGACACATGTATATCTGAATCCGGTATATTTTGGACGGGTATTCAAGAATACCTTTCATATGACATTCAAACAATATCTGCTGCAGCGTAGAATGGAGCTGGCAAAGAGACTGCTGGAAGACGGAAGAACCAGCATCGGTAATATCTGCGAGCAGGTCGGAATCAGTAATCCATCCTATTTTTCGCATTTGTTTAAAGAATATACAGGACAGCTTCCGAGAGATTACAAAAGGGAATATGAAGTATGAAAAAAAGTAAAATGTCAGGAATCCAGAAAAAGTATCTGAAGTATATGTGTACGCTTCTGATACTGGCACTGGTTCTTTCCAGCATCTGTGTATGGACTTACGTCAGACGGAATATGACAGATGTGATTGTGGATAAGTATGAATTCATGAATGAGAAGATGGGGATAGCCCTGGATAATCTGTACCGGAAGACGGATGCCGTGACAGCAGAGATCATCCTGGAAAATGATGTGCAGAAGAGTCTGAAGAATAAAGAACTGCAGGAAGTAGAGAAGAATGCACTGAGCAAATATTTTGCATATATAGATCTGAATTATGTCGCTGATTACTGCTACATTGATAATAAAAAAAATGTGTACGCAAAATCCTATTCCCAGATTGGTTATTCGGATTTTCAAAGCAGTGGTCTGCGTGAGAAAATGGGGGATGAGTATGCAAAGACGCAGTGGATCTGGACCCGGGACTACCTGTTTGGTACGGGGGATGAAGCATTGTTTATCGGAAGATATGTGAACAGTATGGATTATGCACATGAGCCTGGAATCGTGTATCTGAAGATGAATCAACAGTTTCTGGAAAATGTGATGGATAAAGATAAGAAGATTGCAAAAGATGTTGCAGTGGGAATCATAAGCCCGGAAGGAAAGACTTGCATCCGGCAGGATCCGGAAGATTTCAGTATCGGAAAAAAGACAATGAAGAAGATTACGGAACTGACCAGAACGAAAAAATCCGGTGTGATCGTGCGGGGAAAAAAGATAGAAGGCGGGATTTTACAGGCATACCGACAGGAAGAGACAGGGATGGTGATCTTTACACTGGTGCCGGATATGGTATTGAATCAGGGACTGACTCAGATATTGATTGTATTACTCACTATCTATGCGGTGATCGCAGTGCTGGCGTTTGTATTAAGTCTTTATGCATCACAGACATTTACCCGGCCGATCAGACAGATCAGTGATGCCATGACAAGTTTTGATGGAAATGATTTTACACATACCATTCAGATTCATACAGACACAGAACTGGATAAGATCGGGCATGCCTATAACGAGATGTTGAAGAATATTGAAGAGTTCCAGAACGAGGTCAAGAATCAGCAGAAAGAACTGAGAATCAGTGAGATGAATACGCTGATCAGCCAGATCAATCCGCATTTTCTCTATAATACCCTGGATACCATCTATATGCTGGCGCGGATCAACGGCGAAGAGAAGACGATGAAGATGATACAGGCACTGTCAAAGTATCTGCGTCTGTCACTGAGCAAAGGCCGTGAGATTGTGACAGTAGAAGACGAGCTGGAAAATGTAAAAAGTTATATGGAGATCCAGCAGATCCGCAATGAGAATCTGTTCCACTATGAGATCGAATGTGGAGAAGAGCTGAAAACAAGGTGGATATTAAAGCTGATCCTACAGCCAATTGTGGAAAATGCAGTCAAATATGGATTTTGTGATATCTTTGAAGGCGGTCTGATAAGGATCAGTGTCACTGAACAGGCCGGACAGCTTACATTCAGTGTCTATAATAACGGAACTCCGATGGAAGAGCAGGTGGCGGAGAAGTTAAACGGACTGTCGGAGATACCAGTGTCAAAAATGAAAGAAAGTTTTGAAGACAAAAAACATGGTTATGGTGTGATAAATATTATTACGCGACTGCGGTTGAAGTATGGGGAGGATGTGAGATTTTTCTATGAATCTGATACAAATGGAACCGTCTGTGTTATCCAGATCCCGGATGACGGGAAAGAAAACAGTGAACAGTAGACGGATTATGGCAGCAGTGATGGTGATCGTCATGCTGACAGCACTGACCGGCTGTGCGGGAAAAGAGAATACACAGACCAGAAAAAAGAATAAAGTAGTAGAGATCCCAATGATCCTTACCGTAGATTCCAGTACCGGTAATAAGAATGAAGAGGAAGTGGTGGAGCGGTTCAACAGGGCATACAAAGGGAAGTATCATATAGATGTGGACTGGGTGATGGAGACGGAGGAAGAATACCGGAAGAATCTGAAGCGTATGAATGTGACAGATGAATTACCGGCAATTATCACTGATCTGCGTATGCTTCCGTCTTTCTATCAGATGATGATCAAGAAAGGCAGGATTGAGGACCTGACACCGTACATTAACGAAGATCAGGAATGGAAGGATATGATCGAACCGTCAGTCATGGAATCGGTCCGGGAAGAGGATGGAAAGATTTATCTGGGTCCGATCAGTACGGCGGCATTCGCCTGTTCAGGGGTTTTCTGGAACAGGGAGTTATTTGAACAGGCAGGAATCAGCAGATTCCCTGAGACATGGGAAGAATTCTGGAAATGCTGTGAGAAACTGAAAGCAGCAGGGATCACGCCGCTTGCCCTGCATACGGAAGGAACAGCGTGGGCTGCAATGCTGCTTGCAACAGCAGAAGTAGCAGGAAGTGAAGAAGGTGCGGCATTCATGAAGCAATTATATCCGGATACCTATCAGAATGAACCGGGGCTGGAGATAGCCGGTACATTGAAAAAATTATTTCAATATACGACCCAGGATGCATTACATAATGATTTTGACGTGGCTTATGATAATTTCGTGGCAGGAAATGCCGCGATGATCCCCAATGGTTACTGGATGATTGATCAGATTCCGGAGGAAATGCAGAAAAAAGTATGTTTTTCTGCATTTCCTGAAAATAAACTGATAGGATCACCGGAGACATTCGGTTGGGCGGTTGTATCAACTTATAGTGAAAAGGTGAAAAAAGGAGCAGTTGAGTTCCTCAAATTCAGAACGAAACTGAATAAAGAACAGAAAGAAGAATTGCTGAACAGCAGGACAAGACAGGAAGGAACGCTGTTGGACGATTATCTGAAGGCTTATACGGGAAATCCACAGATTGTACCGAATTATCAGGTGAAGTGGAATTCACTGCTGCAGGAGGATGTACTGGGAGAATGTCTGGCGGAACTGGTACAGGGAAAGATAACGGAGCAGGAATTCACGCAGGCAGAAGACGAAAGCATCCGGCAGTTTGAAGAAGAACAATAGATATGTTTTTTTGTATATCAGGTTGTTTTATTGATACAGGATCTGAGCGCATTTCTGTTAATATAATGACAACAAGAGAAACGAAGGTTTCAAAAAAAGAAAGGCGAGGGAAATGAATTATGAAAATGCGTAAAGTTGTATCAGCAATGCTGGTAGCAGCCATGGCAACAGGTATGGTTGCAGGATGTGGAAGCTCTTCTGACAGTAAGTCAGCTAAGAAAGACGCAAAAGGACAGGTATACTACTTAAACTTCAAACCAGAAGCAGATGAGCAGTGGCAGGAGCTGGCTAAAGAGTATACCAAAGAGACAGGAGTAGATGTAACAGTACTTACAGCTGCTTCCGGAGAATATGAAAAGACATTAAAATCCGAGATGGCTAAAAGCAATGCACCGACATTATTCCAGGTAAACGGACCGGTCGGACTTGCAAGCTGGAAAGATTACTGCTATGACCTGAAAGATTCTGATATCGCAAAAGAGCTTACAAGCGATGACTTCGCTCTGATGGATGGAGACAAGATGTCAGGAATCGCTTATGTAGTAGAAAGCTACGGAATCATTTACAATAAAGAACTGTTAAAGAAAGCAGGATATTCTGCAGATGATATCACTAACTTTGACAGCTTCAAGAAAGTTGTAGAAGATATTACAGCTAACAAAGACAAACTTGGATTCTCAGCATTTACATCTGCTGGTATGGACGGATCGTCTGACTGGAGATTCAAAACACACTTAGCTAACCTTCCAATCTACTACGAATACAAAGACGAAGGAATCAACAACACAGACGCAATCAAAGGTACATACCTTGACAATTATCGTCAGATCTGGGATCTGTACATCAACAACGCAACATGCAAACCAACAGAACTTTCTACAAAGACAGCTGATGATGCAACAGCAGATTTCGTAACTGGTGATGCAGTATTTTATCAGAATGGTACATGGGAATACAACAATGTAAAAGACATTGGAGATGACAATCTTGGAATGCTTCCAATCTACATCGGAGTAGAAGGAGAAGAGGATCAGGGAATCTGTACAGGTACAGAAAACTACTGGTGTGTAAACTCTAAAGCATCTGAAGATGATATTCAGGCAACACTTGATTTCATGGACTGGTGTGTAACATCTGATACAGGTGTAGAGGCAATGTGCAAAGACATGGGATTCACAATTCCATTTAAGAAGAACCTGGAATCAGACAACGTACTTGTTAACGAAGCAAACAAATATACAGAAGACGGAAAGACTCCTGTATCTTGGAACTTCTCAACAATGCCATCTGAAGAGTGGAAGAACGGTGTAGGTTCTGCACTGACATCTTATGCAGCAGATCAGACAGATGCAAACTGGGCAAAAGTTACAACAGCATTCGTTGATGGATGGGCAAAAGAAGCTGCAGCAGCAAAATAAAGATATTAATATCGTAACAATCAAGAATAGTTATATGAAGTGAGTAGTGGCGGGCGGTTGTAAGAAACGTCCGCCGCTTTTACTGAAAAAGTGCAGGGAAATGAGACGAAGATTCTCTGCATGGAAGGAGGAATTTATTATGGAAAAATCCATTAAACGTTATATGCCGATTTTCGTGCTTCCAACGTTTTTTGCATTTATTCTTGGCTTTATCGTTCCTTTTATTATGGGAATCTGGCTTTCATTTTGTAAATTTACAACAGTAACTGATGCAAAATTTGTAGGATTTTCAAACTACATAGAAGCGCTTAAGGATACAGCATTCCGTCATTCATTCTGGTATACGGTACTGTTTGCGATTGCATCGCTTCTGATTATCAATATCATTGCATTTGCACTGGCAATGGCACTGACAAAAGAGATGCATGGAACGAATATTTTCCGTACGATCTTTTTCATGCCAAACCTGATCGGTGGTATCGTGCTTGGATATATCTGGCAGCTGATCTTTAATGGTATACTTTCCAGATATGGTACGGCACTTGCGTTAAATGAGTGGTATGGTTTCTGGGGACTGATCATTCTGGTAAGCTGGCAGCAGATTGGATATATGATGATCATCTATATCGCAGGTCTTCAGTCTATTCCAGGTGACGTTATTGAAGCAGCAGAGATTGACGGGGCAAATAAGATCCAGACATTATTCAAGGTAACCATTCCGATGATGATGCCATCAATTACAATCTGTATGTTCCTGTCAATTACAAATGGATTCAAGTTATTCGATCAGAACCTGTCACTGACAGCCGGTGAACCGTCTAAGATGTCTGAGATGATGGCACTTAATATCTTCAATACATTCTACGGACGTACCGGATGGGAAGGTGTCGGACAGGCGAAGGCAGTCATCTTCTTTGCAATCGTAGTTGTGATCGGTATGATCCAGTTACGTGCAACACGTTCTAAGGAGGTACAGCAGTAATGAAGAAAAAAGCAAGCAAATTAAGCTGGTTTGGAACAGGCGCATTTACGATCATAGGTATTGTATATATCATGCCAATCCTGATCGTGCTGATCAATTCATTTAAAAATAAAGTATTTATCAACAAGGAACCGTTCAAACTTCCGACAAAGCAGACCTTGGTAGGACTTGAAAACTTTATGTCTGCTATTGACAAATATGAGTTGCTGAGTGCAGTCGGCTGGACTGTATTTATCACAGTTGGTTCCGTACTTGTGATCCTTGTATGTACTTCTATGTGTGCATGGTATATTACAAGAGTAAACAGTAAGTTTACAAAACTGTTATATTTACTCTGCGTATTTTCCATGGTTGTTCCGTTCCAGATGGTTATGTTCACCTTATCGCTGGTAGCTGACCGTACCGGTCTTCGTACACCTTGGGGAATCATCATCATTTACCTCGGATTTGGTGCAGGTCTTGCAGTATTCATGTTCTGCGGATTTGTAAAATCCATTCCACTGGAGATTGAAGAAGCAGCAATGATCGACGGATGTACACCACTTCGAACCTTCTTCTCCGTAGTACTTCCGATCATGAAGCCTACTTACATTTCCGTAGGAATCCTGGAGACAATGTGGATCTGGAATGACTTCCTGCTTCCGTATCTGGTACTGGATCTGAATAAGTATAAGACGATCTCAATCGCAATCCAGTATATGAAAGGAAGTTATGGACGTGTAGACATGGGTGCTGTTATGGCAGCGCTGATCCTTGCGGTAATTCCGGTTGTAATCTTCTATCTGGCTTGCCAGAAGCATATTATTAAGGGAGTTGCTGCTGGAGCGGTGAAAGGATAGTTGGTGTTTCGTTCATCATGTTGGATAGCCGGATCTGAATAAAACGGTAGGATGTAACTTTGGATGCTTACTCCGGAGATGTATTGAATGGTCTTGAAAAGGCTGAGTTTTTAAATAGTTTTGTATATTGAAATAAAATACTGCATATGCTATAATGCCAGTTGGCAAAATGAAGAGATGTGTTCATAGTAACGCAGCAAAAGCCCCGGAGGTGCGAACTCCGGGACTTTTTGTCCGTTGTGGCAAGGTGGATTAGTCCTCATTATAAATATTGCATGTAAAAGCATTTAGCGGAAGCTGGATGCTTTTTTCAAAATCCGGGTTTGGGATATGTAGTAAAAATAAATATGAAAAATTTTGTCAAACAGCGACAGTTTTTTGCAAGTTATGTGTATATATAATAGAAGACAATAAATAGATATTTATTACAAATATGTGATATAATATTCAAAGAATACAAAAGTCAGCAGAGGAAAACATGATTCAAATATACATATGTGAAGACGAAAAGATACAATTAGAATTCTGGAAAAGAACCATAGAGGAATATATAAAATCTGCAAACATAATGGCAGAAATTGTCTCAGCACACCAGAATCCGCAGGATATACTGGATGATACAGAGCGGTTTGAAGGTTCACAGAGCCTGTTCATTATAGATATCCAGATGCCGGAATATGACATGAACGGACTGGAACTGGCAAGGCGGCTAAGAGACAAGAATAATGATTATTATCTGGTGTTCATTACCGCTAAAGATGATCTGGCATATAAGGTTTTCGAATATCAGCTGGATGTATTGGATTACATAGTGAAAAAACCAAAGTACTATCTGGAAAATGCAGACACAGTCCCGGTTACAGAACGTTTAAACCGGATCTTTTATAAGATTAGCCAGAATCAGAATGAAACAGAGAAAAAGAAAATACAGTTTGGCTCAGGCGGCAGAAAATATAACATCGCAATAGAAGATATCATATATGTGCAGGCAGTCAAGGGTACACATCTGGTAGAAATCAATATTGCATGTAAGAAAATTCAGGTAAGACAGACATTGAAAGAAATTGCCGGGCAGATAGACATGGAAGAATTTTTGTTCGTAAATAAATCCTGCATTGTGCAAAAGCGGATGATATTATCGGTTGATAAGAAGAACAGAAGAGTGAATCTAACCGGTGGATATCAGGTGGAAGTATCGGTGCGGGAAATGAAGAAAGTCTGTAAAGAAACAGAAAGGCTGGGAATAAGAAATGCGGTTCATATATGATTTGTTATCAGCAACTATTATAGTAATGAGTGTTACAGGACTTCTCGTAGATCAAATAAAGAAATATCAGTATATTGTATTATTGGTTTACATAATGGTTATGGTTGAATTGAGTTCAATTACTGGTTTGGGACAGATTGTCGGCTTGATAATGGCACCGATTTTATTCTTGATATTAGCATTTTTTATAAAAAAAAGAAAAATATGGAACTTGTGTCTGGGATGTGTGGGATATTTATTGAATATTACGTTTAATAATCTTGTAATATATGTAGTAAGCAAAATTGGAAAAGTATCAGCTTTGACGATGTCGGAGAAGTATTGGTTACAATTTTCAGTGGGATATGTGGTGCTTCTGGGAATTGTGTTATACATAATTAGAGAATGTCTGATACGAAAAAGAGATAAAGCAATAGAAGAAACGTCCGGAATGATAACAAGAGGATTGTTCATCAATTTGATACTTTTTATGATTGTATTCATAATAAATGTATCTATGGGAGAACAAATCGGTTATTCTGTTCAGGGGATAAGATTCAATATCATACTATTTGCAATTTGTCTGATGATAAGTTCGATTCTTTTTGTAGTATGTATTAAGACTGTAAAGAGGGAAGAAGAACAGAAAGCAGAAGAAAAACAGTTAAAAATATTAGAAGCATATATAAAAAATCTGGAACAGCTAAATGAAAAAACAAGTGCATTCCGGCACGATTACAAAAATATCTTATCTGGATTAACTGGCTTTCTAAAAGAAGGAAAAACAGAAGAAATGACAGCGTATCTGTCAGAAATCATACATGCAACAGAAAAGATCAGTGAAGATCAGGACCTAGCATGGAAAGAATTAAGATATGTATATCCACTAGAGTTAAAAGGATTTTTATACGAAAAAATCTTATCTGCATACGCACAGAAGGTTCAGATGCAGGTACAGGTAGCTGAGAAATTAGATTTTCAATGTAGTTATATGAATGATGTCATTCGGATACTTGGAATATTTATCGATAATGCAATTGAAGAAACCACGGATATGGAAAATGGCTATGTCGTCATTGTTGCTATGAATACAGAGCAGGGCTGCCTCTTTTCTGTAGCTAATAATTATAAGAACAAACCGGAACTGGCACAGATGCAGCAACAGGGATATACGACAAAAGGAGAAAATCATGGTATGGGATTGTATTGGGCGGAAGAGATGATAAAGAAGCACGGGGTTATACATAATGTAAATATTACAGATACGGAAGTTGTGCAGGAAATAGAGATTGTAAAAGAATAAAATGGATGAAAGCAGTTGCAGAAATGTAGCTGTTTTTTTATACCATGGTATGTAAGCGAAGCTGCCAGTGACAGGTTCTCTGTATGCACAAAATGTGAAGGAGAAGATATAAGTCGCCTGTTTTAGATTTTGGTACGTTCATGCCGGAATATGATACGTTCACGCCAAAGCTATTATTTATAAATTAAATCAGGGTATAATATTTGATATGGAATTTTGGTGTAATAAAGATAATAGATGGGAAGATGAGGTGGTGTCAGAAATGAAAATAAAGCTGCTGTGTTATAAAAAATAAATTGTTTGAAAAAACATATCCAGCGACTTACTATATACTTATAGGTCAGAGAACAGAATATGCAAATAAAAAGATTGTGAGGTGTGGGGAATGAGCAAAGGGAAAAAACGGCTGCAATATTTTTCAATAATCATGCAGATAGTGCTTCAGGCGGTCCTTCTGTTCCCTTGGATGAATCTGGGAACGTGGAAGTGTAATGTGCCGTGGTATCTGATAAAGATGCTTAGATCAGGAAAAGGACTTGGGTATGTGAAGAGCAGCCTGAAGCCATTGGGGGCACTGGAAGGACTGGACAACCAGATGGTAGTGCAGGTATTGATATTGTTTGTGGCTGAGCTGATATTGGTACTATTGATACAGCTGCTGGGGCTGGTAAACCTGTTCTTTTCACTGAAGAACAGGCACAAATTAATGCCGGATGTGATAGCTTTGATCGCCGGATGTATGATTTCCTATCTGGGAGCAGATGGCGCGGTGTTTACAGATCCGGTATCGCAGGTGTATCCATTTGTTATGGTGATGCTGTTGGTGATTAACCTGATAGCAGCGAAAGCGCTGGATTCCTGGGAAGAACAGAAGGAAATGCAGGAAGCAGTCAAAGCGAAGGAAAAAGCTTATAAAGAAGAAAAGGAACGGCGTCTGGGCTTTCATGGGAAATATCCGGAAGGATTCTACCGTATGATGTGGAAGAATTTCAAGAGATCAAGGAAGGATTTTATCGTGTATGAGAGTATGAATCTGCTTCCTGCAAGTCTGATCTTTGCCGGAGTCGGGATGGCGCAGATGCTGGCACCGTTTAACAAAGAAGGAAATATCCTGACAGGACATGGGATTACTGCCATTTTACTGGAATTTTTGATCGTGAGTCTGATCGCATCACTGATGTTGATGATTGCGAATCTGCTTTCGTATTTCCGAAAGAGGATGAGGAATTACAGTATATTTACCAGTATGGGAATGCGCAAATCAACGCTGTATGCCCTGCTTGGTGCGGAGATCGGAGCGGGGATCGTGAGTATGCTGGTTGGCGGTGGATGTATCGGTGGAGTGATTTTATTCATCCTTCGAAGAATTTTCTTATCAAAATCAGGGATGGGGGAAGAGCCAGCGAAGGTTACGGCATTTTCCTATCTGATTGCAAGTTTGATATTGATCGGCATATCTGTGATCGGTCTGATGATCATCCGGGATTTCTTCCTGTACAGGGAGCTTCGCAAGATTCAGCTTGGGGACGTAGAAAAAGAGAAGATGCCAGAAAAAAGGGTTCCGTTGTGGCTGGCAGTTGGAATTATCCTGACACTTATAGCACTCTGGCAGTTTGGAATGCGGACGAAAGCAGAAGGAATCAAGATTATCCTGTTATTATTTGCCGGAATCTATCTGGTGGAGAAGTTTGGATTCGCGCTGTTTCTGAAGCTTCGTAAGAATAAGCGGACGTATTATGAAAAGCTGATGCCTTATAATACATTTTATTACCGTTTCAAAAGCACATTCCGGTATGTATATGTGATCAGTATTATACCGGTACTGGTATTGTTTGTATTTGGCAAAGGTATGATCTCTGCAAAGATAGCAGAAAAGCCGGAGACATTATTCCCATATGATTTTGTATGTATGGCGACAGAAGAAGATGAGACGTTCTGGAATCAGTTGAAGGAAACGTACGATATAAAGCTGCAGGAATATCCGATGGTCCGTGTAACGAATGTGGATAATTCGGAAAAGATGGATGATATCCGGAAGGTCATTATGCCGCAGGGACAGCATATCGGAATCTCTGAAAGTACATATAAGAAGTTATGCGCGGCGGCAGGAAAGAAAGCTGAGAATCTGAATCTGTCGGCAGATGGGAAGGATGTCTATATCATTTACCAGCAGGCGAAGAGTGTCAAAGCACATCCGCTGGATTATATGAACAGCAGGAAGAATCCGTATCTGCATATCGGACAGCCGTTGCAAAGTTACTGGTATCTGGACCGGGAAAAACTTTACCCAAAACGGACAGTAACAGGAGAAACGATTGATGTATTGACCGGTGCATTCCGCCAGGGAAGCGAAGAGAATCTGGTTGTATTTTCAGATGAATATTTTGAAAATGTACAGGATGACTGGAAGAAATATAACTGGATCACGGGAGATCCGGTACAAAAAGAAGAAGCCGTCGAAGGCGTCGGTATCCATCACTGGCCGACCAGACTGGTGTTATTGAATGTGAAAAATGCGGATTATGAAGCAGTTGAAAAAGACCTTCAGGCATTCCGCAAGGCACATGAAGTAGACGAAAAATTTGACCAGGATGTATTATCCTGTTATGCAAAACGTACTTCGATAGAGCAGATGAAGAGCGAACGCTTTATGACGACGGTCGTGGACATATTTATCATGGGTGCATTTCTTCTTGGAAGTATTCTGGTGATTTATCTGAAATATGAATCTGAGATGAAGGACAAGAAACGCCGGAATGAGTTCCTGACCTGTATTGGCATGAGAACGAAGGAACGGATACAGGTGATACGCACAGAGACCAGGATATTTTTCTGGGTTCCAGTGGCCGTACTTCTGGTTACGGTGCCGGTATTGACTGCCGAAATGTGGAAGATGCGTCAATATACCGGAGTAGATTGTGGAAAATATGCGAAATATCTTCTGATATTAACCGGAATCTATCTGGTGCTGCAGGGGATTGGTGTAAAAGTGATTGAGTGGCATACAATCAGAAAGGTGGAAGGAAAGCATGAAAGAAATCTTAAAGGTAAATAATCTGATCAAAAAATTTCCAAAAGCCGGTGGGGAGATTGAAGATGAGGATGCAATCTCTGTATTACGGGGGATTAACTTTGATGTAGAGCAGGGTGATTATGTCGGCATCATGGGAAAATCCGGCTGTGGTAAGACGACGCTTCTGAAGATTCTGGGGTTCATGGATCAGCAGACAGACGGGGATGTGATCTTTGATGGTGTAAATAGTAATGAATTGTGGCGGGAGGAGCTTACGGATATCAGGCGCCGGAAGATTGGATTCGTATTCCAGGATTTTAATCTGCTGGACAGTCTGTCGGTAAAGGAAAATATCATGCTCCCGGTATTGTTAGATAAGATAGAGCAGAAAGAATGCGAAGAAAAAGCAGAGTCGCTGGAGAAGCAGTTCGGGATAGATCAGCTGGAAGATAAAAGTCCGTACGAATTATCCGGCGGCGAAAGACAGAGAGTGGCTATCTGCCGGGCGCTGATCAATAATCCGAGCATCATATTTGCAGATGAGCCGACGGGAAATCTTGATTCGAAGTCTGGAAAGGTCGTGGCGGATGAATTCCAGAAGATCAATGAGAAGCTTGGAAAGACAATCCTGATGGTTACGCATGATCCGCAGATGGCAAGCAGATGCAAAAGAGTTATATTTTTAAAAGACGGGCTTGTGATGAATGATGTGCGTAAAAGTGGAAGTGATGAGGAATTTTATAAGGTGATTATTAGAGAGATGGAGAAGTTCTAAGTAATATAAAGGCAGCAGAAGGGAGCAGACAGAAGATGAACTCTAATTTCGAATATTATAAAATATTTTATTATGTAGCAAAGTATGAAAATCTTACAAAAGCAGCGACAGCACTAAAGACCAGCCAGCCGGCGGTCACACGTACCATTCACAAGCTGGAGAATGAACTGGGATGCCGGTTATTTACCAGAAGCAAGACCGGTATGAAACTGACTCCGGAAGGGAGAACATTCTATGGTTACGTGGCGGCCGGGTGTGCCCAGTTTTTCAAAGGGGAAAATGACCTGAGCAATCTTATTTCGCTGGAAAATGGTACGATCTATATCAGTGCCACGGAGACGGCACTTCATTGTTATCTCTTTCAGGCGATGGAAGAATTCAACAGTTTGTATCCGAATGTAAGATTCAAGATCCTGAATAACAGTACGACAGAATCCGTCAATGCGGTAAAAGAAGGAAAAGTAGACCTTGCATTTGTATCGGCGAATCTACAGGTGGCGAAGCCGCTTCGTATGAAGATATTGAGAAAATACAGGGATATACTGATCGCCGGAAAGCGGTTTGAAGAATTGAAAACGGGAAAAGAGGAATTGTCGCTTAAGGAACTGGTGTCATATCCATGGATCAGTCTGACTGCAGAGACGATTACGCGCCGCTTTTTAAATGAATACTTTGAAAAGAACGGTCTGACATTTGCGCCGGATATGGAGCTTGCGACGACGGATATGATCCTTCCGGCGGTAAGACATAATCTGGGTCTTGGATTCATCCCGGCAGAATTTGCCGATTCACAGCTGGAATCCGGGCAGGTGTTTGAAATCAAAGTGAAAGAAAAATTACCGGAACGTAATATCATATTAATCTACGATATGGAGTATCCGCAGAGTATTGCGGCGAAAGAATTTCAGAAGTTTCTGAAAGAAAGGGAGATGTCCTATACGGACTACTAAAATAAAAAATACAGAAAGCTTTTTTCAGAAGAAGAATCACAATAGAAAGAATCAGGAAAAAAGCGTAAGAAAAAAGCCGGGAAGCTTACAAGAATTCGGATGATCGATCATGATCTGATAAAGGTATCGAATTGGAGTAAAATATGTAAGCTTCCCGGCTTTTTTATTGAAAACAAACTAATTAATTGGAATTATTATTTATGCCACTCCCAGTTTCTGATCTCTTCGAGATCCTGTCCATATTCGGCAATGTACTGTTTGTGCTCTACCAGCTTGTCGTTCATCTTCTGGATCAGGAATGATCCCTTGTTGCCAAGCTGTGGCAGGTGCATGATAGCATCTTTTACCAGGTTGAAACGGTCGATCTGGTTCTGTACACGCATATCGAATGGTGTAGTGATCGTTCCTTCTTCCTGATATCCATGAACAGAGATGTTGTGGTTGTTACGCTCATATGTAAGCTCATGGATCAGTGTCGGATATCCATGGAATGCGAAGATGATTGGTTTATCTTTTGTAAAGATTGCATCATATTCTGCATCACTTAATCCGTGAGGATGTTTGTGGTCAGATTCCATCTTGAACAGGTCGACAACGTTAACAACACGGATCTTAAGTTCTGGCATTTCATCACGAAGAATTGTAACAGCAGCCATTGTCTCAAGTGTAGGTGTGTCACCGCAGCAAGCCATAACAATATCAGGTTCTTTACCGCAGTCGTTACTAGCCCACTCCCAGATACCGATACCCTGTGTACAGTGCTTAACAGCCTGTTCCATAGATAACCACTGGCAGCTTGGGTGCTTAGATGCTACGATCGCATTGACGTAGTTCTTGCTCTTGATACAGTGATCGAAGCAAGAGAGTAAGCAGTTTGTATCCGGTGGGAGATACATGCGGACAACATCTGCTTTTTTATTAGCAATGTGATCCAGGAATCCTGGGTCCTGATGTGTGAATCCGTTGTGATCCTGCTGCCATACATTGGATGTCAGGATGAAGTTAAGGGAAGCAATCGGCTGTCTCCAAGAAAGCTGGTTACATACTTTTAACCATTTTGCATGCTGGGCAGCCATAGAGTCAACGATACGGATGAATGCTTCGTAACTTGCGAAGAATCCGTGACGTCCTGTTAACAGATAACCTTCCAGCCATCCTTCACACATATGCTCACTTAACATACCGTCCATGATACGTCCGTTTCTTGCCAGACAGTCATCTGTGTCAAGAAGTCCTGCGTTCCAGTCACGGTTCTGTGTCTCGAATACTTTGTATAAACGGTTAGACATACTCTCATCAGGTCCGAAGATACGGAAGTTCTTGTTTTCTTCGTTCAGTTCGAAGATATCACGGATATATCCGCCAAGTTCGATCATATCCTGTGCTTTTGTCTTACCAGGCTGAACTTCGATTCCATAAGAACGGAAGTCAGGAAGTCTTAAGTCTTTTAATAATAATCCACCATTTGCATGAGGGTTAGCGCCGAGACGAGCATCTCCCTTAGGTGCAAGTTCTGCAAGTTCTGGGATCAGGCGTCCGTTTTCATCGAAGAGTTCTTCCGGATGATAGCTTTCCAGCCACTCTTTTAAGAGTTCCAGATGTTCCGGACTTTCCATTGTAAGTGGTACCTGATGTGCACGGAAAGATCCTTCGATCTGCTGTCCGTCTACTACCTTTGGTCCGGTCCATCCCTTTGGTGTACGAAGAACGATCATTGGCCACATTGGACGCTCTGGATCATTGTTCTCACGTGCATTTTTCTGGATGGCTTTGATCTCTTCGATAACAGTATCCATTGTCTCTGCCATCTTCTTGTGCATTGTCATCGGATCGTCACCTTCTACAAAGTAAGGCTTCCATCCGCATCCTTTGAAGAAATTCTCGATCTCTTCGTGAGAGATACGGGAGAAGATGGTAGGGTTACTGATCTTATATCCATTTAAATGAAGAATTGGAAGTACAGCACCGTCTGTAATAGGGTTCAGGAATTTGTTGGACTGCCATGAAGTAGCCAGAGGGCCAGTTTCAGCTTCACCATCACCAACAACAACTGTTGCAATCAGATCCGGGTTATCGAATACAGCACCGAATGCATGGGCGATAGAGTATCCAAGCTCTCCACCTTCGTTGATAGATCCAGGTGTCTCTGGTGCACAGTGACTAGGAACTCCACATGGGAAGGAGAACTGTTTGAACATCTTCTTCATACCTTCCTCATCCTGGCTGATGTTCGGATATACTTCGCTGTAAGAACCTTCCAGATATGTATTGGCAATCAAGAAGTTACCGCCATGTCCAGGTCCTGATAATAAGATCATATCCAGATCATAACGTTTGATTTCACGGTTGCAGTGTACATATACGAAGTTCTGTCCTGGAACAGTACCCCAGTGTCCAACGATTTTCTTCTTGATCTGATCCATGGTAAGTGGCTCTTTTAAGAGCGGATTGTCAAGAAGGTATAACTGACCAGCTGACAGATAGTTGGCAGCACGCCAGTAGGCATTCATCTTCTCAAGCATTTCCTGAGATAATGGCTGTTTCTCAAGACATGTTTTTGTGTCTTCCATATTCATACCTCTTTCATAAAAATAATTTCTTTTGCGTTAATTTTTTAACCATCTGTAGGATAACACAACGGGAAATATACGTAAAATAGCAATTTTGCATCGGTATTATAAGTTTTTGATATGGATTGAATAAAGGGAAGGTAATACAATATGTAATGGAAAAAAAGCAAAATGATGAAACAGACAATTCTTGAATGAACTGAAAAAACAGGATATACTTTTATTATATATGAGGCAGGTAATAAGGAGGAAATTCACATGTCACTGCTACAGGATATGAAAAAACATAAGAATCTGACAGAACGGGAGCAGGATATCCGCCGGTTTATTATGGAGCATCCGGAGAAGATCGAAGAGATGTCCTCCAGGGAACTGGGGCATGCGACCTTCACAAGTGCGGCATCGGTGACGAGATTTTGCCAGAAGCTTGGGACCAAAGGATTCCCGGAATTCAAGCTTCAGCTGGTAAGAGAACTGCAATATGGAACAGCCGAAGAAGAGATCGTAACCATGTCCGAGCGGGAGAATGTAGTTACAATGGTAAGAAAGGCAACACAGGTTCAGAAGCAGGCAATTGAAGAGACGAAGAAAGAACTATCCTACAGCCAGCTGGTAAAGGTCGGTCGTATGATCGCAGAAGCATCGTGCGTAGACTTTTACGTATATGATATGAACGTATATCTGGCAGATTATGGATGCTCACTGTTCTTTCATGCGGGAAAGGTAGCCAATGTTCATTCTGCAACGAATATCCAGGGACTGCATGCTGCGATGCCGGCAGATGGACATATTGCAATCGTGATCAGCCATACAGGAAGGAATGAACGACTAGCGGAGATTGCAGGACTGCTGCGAAAAGGTGGAACGAAAGTCATCGTAATATCGGCGGTGCGCGACGGGATCATTGCGAAACAGGCAGATGAATTCTTGTATGCAGCAGGATCGGGAAAAGTAGAAGAATTCTGGAGCTCGATGTTCTTTGCTTCGGGAAAATATCTTCTGGATATCTTATATGGCATGGAATTCAGCAGAAGATACGATGAGAATCTGGCACTTAATAATAAGTATGAAAAATCAGGCGAGAAGTTATTATGGTAAATTTTCACAAAGGCGTGTTGTGCAATATATACAAAAACAACATGTCTTTTTTTACGTCTGAAACGTTGTTTCGAAAATATAAAAAAATAAAAGAAAAAATATGAAACGTTTCAACAATACACGGAAAAAGAATTGTAAAAATCAGACAAAGTCATTATAGTGTACTCGTCAGATAGAAAGAGACACATGCATGTAAAAACTCTTAGAAAATACACATTTTATAATCAAAAGTTTTATGTCAAAAAGGAAAAGGAGAGTTTCAAATGGCAAAGGTAAGAGATTATCACAAACTTGCCCTGGATATCATTGATGTAGTGGGCGGCCAGAAGAATATCGCAAATGCGACGAGATGCGCGACACGACTCCGTCTGGTATTAAAAGAGACACCAGAAGGAGCAAAAGAAAAAGTATCGGCACTGGCAGGAGCAATCATCGGCGGATTATGGCAGGTAGTCGTTATCTTCGGTGTGCACTGGGGAATTACACCTGTCGTACTGGCAAACTTCGATATGTATGGATATGATACTTTCCAGGCATTCCAGACAATCGCCGTTGTAGCACAGGTTGCAGCAGCATTCGGAGTATTTATCAAATCCAGAAACAAAGAATTCAAAGGTGTGGCGCTTTCAGCCGGAATTACAGGAATCTTCGGCATCACAGAGCCGACCATCTATGGTGTAACATTAAGACTTAAGAAACCATTTATCTGTGGATGCGCAGGTGGGGCAATCGGAGCGGTTGTACTTAGTTTCTTCCATTCTGCATACTATGCATATGCCGGACTTCCGGGACTGCTTACTATCGTTAACGCAATCAATAAAGATGCACCGATGTCATTTATCGGAGAGGCCGCAGCGTGTGTGATCGCTTCTGTGATCACGATCGTAGCAATCCAGATCGTTGGATTCGACGATCCGGCAGGAGAATCAGGAGAAACAGAAGCTGCAGAGATAGACACAGAGTCAGCTTCTGATGACAGTCAGGAGACTGCAGCAGTAGAAGCAAAAGAGATTGAAAGCCCGCTGACAGGAACTATTATTCCATTAAGCGAAGTACACGATGAAGTATTTGCAAGTGAGATGATGGGAAAAGGATGTGCCATCATTCCGGAAGAAGGAAAGGTATATGCACCATTTGACGGCAAGGTAGTAGGACTTTTAGACAGCCATCATGCAGTCGGAATGGAGAGCACAGACGGTGTGGAAGTCCTGATCCATGTAGGTATGGATACCGTAAAACTGAACGGAAGATGCTTTACCATCCATGTTGAAGAAGGCGAACAGGTGAAAAAAGGACAGCTTCTTTTAGAGTTCGATATTCCGGGAATCAAAGAAGCCGGATATGAAGTGACAACACCGGTTATTATCACGAACAGTGATGAATTTCATGATGTGCAGATGAAGGCTGAGGGACAGGTAACTGCAGGAACCCAGATTCTTGAACTGAGTTAATGCATCCATCAGAATGAAACGTATGAAACATATAAATAGATAGAAAAAGAATGCGGGAATCTTCTGGCAAGGTTTCCGCATGAAGTGCAGGAGGAAAATTATGTCATTACCAGATACATTTTTATGGGGCGGCGCAGTGGCTGCCAACCAGTTAGAAGGCGGATGGAACGAAGGGGGCAAAGGTCCAAGTGTCATCGATGTCATGACTGGCGGAAGCGCAACAAAGATGCGTGAGATCACAGACGGAGTCGTAGAAGGAAAATATTATCCGAACCATGAGGCGGTTGATTTCTACCACGAATACAAAGGGGATATTGCCCTGATGGCAGAGATGGGATTCAAGTGTTTCAGAACAAGTATCGCATGGACACGTATTTTCCCAAATGGTGACGAGACAGAACCAAATGAAGAAGGCTTAAAGTTCTATGATGATATGTTTGATGAATTATTAAAATATGGCATCGAGCCGGTAATCACGTTAAGTCATTTCGAGATGCCGTATCACCTGGCGAAGGAATACGGCGGATGGATCAACCGTAAGGTGATAGACTTCTTTGTGCGTTATGCAGTAACCGTTATGGAACGCTATAAAGATAAGGTAAAATACTGGATGACATTTAACGAAATCAACAACCAGAGCAATACATCGGCAGACATCTTTGGATGGACAGATTCGGGAGTGAGATTCTCAGAATATGATAATAAGAAGAAAGCCATGTACCAGGTAGCGCATCATGAGCTGGTAGCAAGTGCGATCGTTGTAAAGAAGGGACATGAGATTAATCCGGACTTCCAGATCGGCTGTATGTGTTCATTCGTACCATTCTATCCGTATTCATGCAATCCGGATGACGTTATGATCGCGACAGAGTGTATGCACGAGAGATATTATTTCTCAGATGTGCATATCCGCGGACATTATTCAGCATTTGCGAAAAAGGAATGGGAAAGAGAAGGCACAAAGCCTGTGATGGAGCCGGGAGATGAAGAAATCCTTGCAGAAGGAAAATGTGACTACCTCGGATTCAGCTATTATATGACTAATGCAGTAAAAGCAGATGTTCAGAAAGATACATCAGAATCTATGGATGGAAGTTCGCCAAATTCGATCGCCAATCCATATGTCAAGGCCAGCGACTGGGGATGGCAGATTGATCCGGTAGGACTGCGCTATGCACTGGTTACATTATATGAGCGCTATGAAGTACCATTATTTATAGTAGAAAATGGTTTCGGAGCCATCGATATCCTGAAAGAAGATCATACCTGTGATGATGATTACAGAATTGCATATCTGAAGGAACATATCTCAGAGATGAAGAAGGCAGTAGAAATCGATGGAGTAGATCTGATGGGATATACTCCGTGGGGATGCATCGACCTGGTATCCTTTACAACAGGAGAACTTAAGAAACGTTATGGATTCATCTATGTAGATAAGAATGACGATGGAACCGGAAGTGGAAAGAGATATAAGAAGAAATCATTTGGCTGGTATCAGAACGTGATCCGGACCAATGGTGAAGAGTTATAAAGGAATATTATAAAGAAATGAGAGAGCGGTTTTTTGCGTGAAAGCGGGAAGCCGTTCTTTTTTTGGTATTGTCATGTGTCCGGAAGGAGCTGTCAGTTGCCAGAGTATCTGTAAGGAACTGGCGGCTTCTTCTGATGTCAAAGTATGAAAAAGATGTTTTGAGTCGTATTTTGTGGGTGATTTTAGCCATACAAGTTTGAAAATTAAAACAATACAAGTGCAAAACTAATAAAAGTTGTATTGTCTGAATGCGAAAATAGAATCGGAAAAGCAAAAAATGCACAAAAAAATGAATTTTGAACAAATTAGAGAAGCTTTAAAATGGCAAAATGCATAAAATGTCGAAAAAATACTAAAAAACAGCGTGCGAAATGCTACGTGACAATACAACTTTGTTGAAAAACTTTGTTGTATTTTATTGCTAACTGAATGCGGAAAAGTATATAATTAGCTCAACAAATAAAGAGAAGCGGAGGAAAAAAATATGAAAAGAGTTCTCAAAAAAGTAACAGCAGCTCTCCTGGCAGCAACAATGGTTGTTGGACTTGCTGCATGTGGAAGTGGAAGCGGAAGCTCAAGCAAGAGCGACAGTGGAAACAAATCCGGAAAAGTAAAAATTGGTGTTTCAATCTGGTCTTCAACAGACGTACTTGGATCACAGTGTAAGAAGATGCTGGATGCAGCAGCTAAGGCACTGGATGTAGATATCCAGTATGTTGACCAGGGACATGTATCTGAGAAGGTTACAGCATCTGTTGAGCAGTTAGCTGCAGCAGGATGCCAGGGAATCATCATCTGTAACTCATCAGACACAGAGATGACATCAGCAATCAAGACATGTAACGACAACAAAGTATATCTTGCACAGTTCTTCCGTGTAATCAGCAAAGAGAACAGCGCAGATATCTACAAAGCAGCAAAAGATTCTGAGTACTACATCGGAGCAGTTCACGAAGACGAACCTGCAAACGGTGAAGAACTTGTACAGATCCTTCTTGACAAAGGTGACCGTAACATTGGTCTGATCGGTTGGGAGCAGGGAGATGCTACCTGGCTTGGAAGATGGGAAGGATACAAAGCAGGCGTTAAAAAATGGAACAAAGAACATCCAGATGACAAAGCAACACTTTCTGAGCCACAGTACGCTGGAACAACTTCAGAAGGTGGATCAAAAGCCGCTGAAGCTTTAATGGCAGCAGATCCTAACCTTGATGCATTAATCCCAGCTGGTGGTGGTGGAGATCCACTTCAGGGAGCAATCGCAGCAGTTGAACGTGCAGGTAAGACACAGGATATCGATATCGTATCTACAGACTTCCTTCCAGACCTTGGAGAAAGACTTGAGAACGGATCAATGGCTGGTGAATCCGGCGGACACTTCTGTGACCCACTTATCGCATTCATGATGGTTTACAATGCAGTTGAAGGCAACTACAAAGACTTCGGCGGAAAATTCGAAGATGTTCCATTCCCATATCTGTATGTATCATCTCCAGAAGACTACGCTTCATATGAGAAATACTTTGTAGATCAGCTTCCATACACTAATGATGAATTAGTTGAAATGTCAAAAGAAAGCCTGAAAGATCTGAAAGCAACAGCCGCAAGCGTATCTATCGAAGATGCAGCAAGCCGTGCTGGTAACTAAGACGGACACACAGAACACGAAATAAGTTTGAAGCGGTGACGTCGCGAGAAGTCGATGTCACCGTTTCCTTTTAAGAATGATAATTAAGAAGAGGTAGATAATATGGGCACTACTAAAAAAATCTCAGGAAAGACAATGGGATATGTGATCCTGGTTGGTCTGATCATTGTTTCCTGGGCCATCTTTAAAATCTTGTCACCACATAACTTCGGCTCATTTTCCAATATGCTCAATTACTTTCAGGCCAGTCTGATCGCCACAGTAGGTGCGGTTGGTTTCTATTTCGTAATGGTAATGGGAATGTTCGATTTCTCAATTGGTGCAAACATCATGCTTTCCGCAATCGTTGGTTGCGTAATGGCTACAAAATTTAACTTAGGATATTTTGGACTGATCGTCGGGGGTATCCTCACAGGAACCATCGTTGGTTTATTAAACGGAATCTTTTATGTAAAATTAAGAATTCCATCTATGATCGTAACAACAGGTCTGGCACTCATCTATGAGTCCATCGCAAACTATATCGCAGGTGGTGTGGAGCAGACACTTCCATCTGGTTTAAGAGCATTCGGACGTATGCCATGGGATATCATCCTTGCATTGGTTGCATGCGTTGTTGCTTACATATTCTTGAACTACACTAAAATCGGAACTTATACTTATGCAATTGGTAGTGACGAGTTTGTTGCTAAGAACATGGGTATTAATGTTAATAAATACAAGGTACTTGCATTCATCTTAAGTGGTGCGTTCCTTGGAGTAATGGCAATTTTGACAATCAGTTATGGTTCTTCAATGGTAGCGGTTACCGGTATGGCATCAATGAGCCGAAACTTCGTACCGACTATGGGATGTTTCTTCGGTCTGGCATTTAAGAAATATGGTATGCCGCTGCAGGCTATTATCATCGGTGAATTCGTAATCAATATTATTTTCTTCGGTTTCATCGCACTTGGTGCTCCTACAGCGATCCAGGACGTTATTACAGGATTTGCACTGCTGATTATCGTTA
Source organism: Dorea sp. (assembly GCF_977044405.1). Classification (NCBI taxonomy): domain Bacteria; kingdom Bacillati; phylum Bacillota; class Clostridia; order Lachnospirales; family Lachnospiraceae; genus Dorea; species Dorea sp. Next base: position 167,608 of record NZ_CDRRQK010000001.1, on the reverse strand, counting down.
CTCTGACAACAAAAGTTACAAAGGGCGAGATTGTCAAGTAATAGAAGGAGGAAGACAGCAATGAGTGAAGTGAGATTACAGGTAAAACATGTTTCTAAGAACTTCGGTATCACGAAGGCGTTAAAGGACGTGTCATTTAATATCAATAAAGGTGAGGTTCACGCATTGATCGGTGAAAATGGATCCGGTAAATCAACACTGACCAATATGTTGACAGGAATCTATACACTGGAAAGTGGACAGTTTATCCTGGATGGAAAAGAAGTTCATCCAAAGAACCAGGTAGAAGCTAATGAAGAGGGAATTTCCATCATCGTTCAGGAGTTAGGAACTCTGTCAGGACTGACTGTAGCAGAGAATATCTTCCTTGGTCACGAAGATCAGTTCGTACATATGGGAATTAAAAATACTGCAGCAATGAACAAAAAAGCAAATGAGCTTTTAAAATCTTATGGATTCGACAAGATCAAAGCAGCTGATATGATCGATGATTATAACTTCGAAGACCGTAAACTGGTTGAGATCGTAAAAGCGACATATTTCAATCCTAAGATCGTCGTTGTCGATGAGACAACAACAGCTCTTTCGCAGGAAGGACGTGAAGAGCTGTACAAACAGATGAACCGTGTACGTGATAATGGAAATACAGTTATCTTTATTTCCCATGACCTTCCGGAGATTCTTGATAAATCAGATACAATCACAATTCTTCGTGATGGTGTATACATTGACACAGTCAAGAGTGCAGATGTCAACGAAGATGATCTGAAAAAACTGATGGTCGGACGTGAAGTAACAGGTGATTACTACCGTTCAGATTATGGCGAGAAAGTATCAGATGAAGTTGTATTATCAGTGAAAAATGTGACAGTTCCGGGACTTATTGAGAATGTAAGCTTCGATTTACACAAAGGAGAAATCCTTGGATTTGGTGGTCTGTCAGAATCTGGTATGCATGAAATCGGTAAAGCAATCTTCGGAGCATCTTATGACAGAGAAGGAGAGGTTGTTCTTGCAGACGGAACCAAGATCAATGATATCCCGACAGCGATCAAGCACAGTATTGCTTATACTTCAAAAGACCGTGATAATGAATCGGTTGTATTGAACCAGAGCATTGGTGATAATATTTGTCTCCCGTCACTGGATGAGCTTTCTAACAAAGCACATTTATTAAGTGATAAGAAACGTAGAGAATTTGCTGATAAATATGCAAAACAGATGTCTGTAAAGATGAACGATGTAAACCAGTTCGTATCCAACCTGTCAGGTGGTAACAAACAGAAGGTTGTTCTGGCAAGATGGATCGGAAAAGATTCTGATATCGTTGTTCTGGACAGCCCGACACGTGGTATCGACATTAAGGTTAAACAGGACATTTATCAGTTGATGAATCAGATGAGAAAGAATGGTAAATCCATCATCATGATTTCAGAAGAGCTGATGGAGCTGATCGGTATGAGTGACCGTATCATAATCATGAAAGATGGAAAAATCAGTGGTGAACTGGAACGTAATCAGAACCTTGACGAAAACGGTCTGATTTCGATGATGGTATAAGGAGGCAACTATGGGAAGTCAAGTAAGTGCAAAAACAAACGATAAGGAGCAACAGCTGAAAAAAGCGTCTAAGATGGCGATGATCCGTGCGCTCCTGCCAATCGTAGGATTGGTTGTTATTTTCCTGCTGTTCAATGTACTGACAGATTTTCGTATGATGGGAAATATGTCATTGGTACTTTCGCAGGTATATGTTACAATGATTGCAGCTATGGGCGTTTTCTTCATTATGACAATGGGCGGCCTGGACTTTTCTCAGGGATCTATCCTTGGAATTGCCTCAATCGTTGTATGTATTCTTTCTAAATATGGAATTGCAGTAGCAATTCTTGGTGGTATCGTAGCCGGAGCTGCTATCGGAGCGATCAACGGATACTTCTATGTATACCGTAAGATCAAATCATTCATTGTAACGATTTGTACCATGTTCTTATTCCGTGGATTTATCAAATATATGACAACGAATGCTCCAGTATCTGGTTCTGCTACACTGATCAATTATGACAGTACAGGATTAAAGGTAGCGTTAACAGCAATTATCCTGGTAATCGGATTTATCGCATTCCGTTATACAAAGTTCGGAACATATCTGAAAGCAATCGGAGCCGGTGAAAAAGCAGCGATGTTCTCAGGAATCCGTACAGACAGAATGAAATTCCTTATGTACCTGCTTGCCGGTGCATTGACAGGATTTGCAGCATTTATCAACGTTATCAAAGTCGGATCTGTTACTTCTTCAGGTGGTAACCAGTTAGAGACACAGATCCTGATCGCACTGGTATTAGGTGGTATGCCGATTTCCGGTGGTTCTAAAGTAAGATTTGAAAATATTATCGTAGGATCTTTACTTTACATCGTACTGAACAGTGGACTTACAATGATGGGATTCTCTACACAGATGATGCAGCTGATTCAGGGTGTTGTATTCCTGATCTTCGTAGCTGTATTCGCTGACCGTGAATCACTTCAGGTTATCAAATAATCATACAGAACGAATTATCAGCGGACAAAAGCAAAAATCCAGGCTTTTGTCCGCATTTTCTTTTTAGAAAAATCTCAGAAAAAATGAAGTGAAGGCCATGAAAGACAGACTGTGTGAACCGTCGACGCACTCTGGAAAGACAGCCAGAGGATGGTATCCGCAGGATAATGATTTTATGGGATGAATATTGGAGAGAATATGAAGCAGACAAATCAGGAAGGACTAAAATATCAGAAATTATACAACTGGGCACATACACTGATCACCAGTGGTGTAATCAAAAATATGGATAAATTTCCATCAGAGACGAGTCTTCAGAAGATGTTCGGCTATTCAAGGCAGACGGTTCGTACAGCGCTTCAGCATCTGGAGGATGAAGGTCTGATCATGCGTGTAAGAGGTAGTGGCACTTATGTATCGTATGAAAGCAGTGAACTGGATGGAAACAGACCACAGGTAGGCCTGTTGCTGAGCTATTATTCGGACTACCTGTTCCCAACCGTATATGATGGAATCGAATCGGCGTTAAAAGAAAAAGGATACAGGATAGAGGTAGCGGTAACAAAAAACCGTCTGAATGAAGAAGCACTTTATCTGGAAGGACTGTTAAAAGCTGATGTATCGGGTCTGATCATTGAAGGATCACGTTCGGCATTTCCAAATCCGAATATCCGTCTGTATGAAGAGATTAAGAAGCGGAACATACCGACGATCTTCATTCACAATCATTATGAAAATATGCCATTTGCAAGTGTGGAGATGGCCGATGCAAGCTCCGCATATGAGCTTACAAAGATCCTGATCGAACAGGGGCACCGTAAGATCGGCGGAATCTTAAAATATGATGACATGCAGGGAATAGAGCGCTACAAAGGCTTTATCCGGTGCCTGTCAGACTATGGTATCTCATATGATGATGACTGGATCCGCTGGTATTCGACAAAAGAGATGGAGACAAAATTCAGTAAAAAAGGGCTCCTTAATATCTACCGGCGTACCAAAGACTGTACAGCAATGATCATCTATAACGATGAGATTGCACGAATCTATGTGGAATTCTTAGAAGAGCGGGGAATCCATATTCCGGAGGATATGTCGATCGTGTCTTTTGATGATGCAGAATTACAGTCTAATTCAAGCGTACAGCTTTTATCAGCGATTCATCCAAAGGAAAAGCTCGGCCGTATTGCAGGACATCATCTGATGCGTATGATGGAAGATAAGGACTGGCAGACGAAGAATTATTCATATCGTTTCCCGGTGAAGTTAAATGATGGGAATTCGGTGAAAAAATTGTAAAATAGTCTTACCGGGTTGACAAGTCATAAAAAAAATGGTATCGTCTAAATATAGTATGTTACTTGTTAGCGAACGATAAACGAGGCATTAACTATGTATAAATTAGAAGTATTTATGCAGGGTTAGTGTCTCTTTCTTTATCTATAATAAAAAATAATTAAAAAGCCTACACTATGCATAGATACCCGTACAAAGAAAAGGAGAAAAACTATGAAAGACAAAATCTTTGGCGTATTGCAAAGAGTAGGACGAAGCTTTATGCTTCCAATCGCAATCCTTCCGGTAGCAGGATTGCTCCTTGGCCTTGGTAGTTCATTCACCAATGCCACAACGATCGCAACTTATGGGTTGCAGGGAATCCTAGGAGAAGGAACAATTCTTCATTCACTGCTGATTATCATGAACAAAGTCGGAAGTGCAATATTCGATAACCTGCCACTGATATTTGCAGTTGGTGTAGCCATCGGTATGGCTAAGAAGGAAAAAGAAGTTGCAGCGTTATCTGCACTGATCGCGTACTTTGTTATGCATATTTCCATTAATGGTATGCTGGAAATCAGCGGTAAGATTATGGAAGACGGAAGCATTTCCAAAGATGTACTCGAAGGAACAATTGCTTCTGTATGTGGTATCAATACACTGCAGATGGGTGTATTCGGAGGTATCATTGTAGGTCTTGGTGTTGCGGCACTTCATAACCGCTTTCATAAGATCGTACTGCCAAATGCGTTATCATTCTTTGGTGGTTCAAGATTCGTGCCGATTATTTCGACGATTACTTATATGTTCGTAGGAATTGCCATGTACTTTGTATGGCCAATCGTGCAGAACGGAATTTATGCACTGGGTGGCCTGGTAACAGGAACTGGTTACTTTGGAACTTTGATCTTTGGTATCGTAAAGCGTGCGCTGATCCCATTTGGACTGCATCATGTATTTTACCTTCCGTTCTGGCAGACAGCCGTTGGTGGAACAATGGAAGTTGGTGGAAAGCTGATCCAGGGCGGACAGAACATTTTCTTTGCACAGCTTGCTGATTCTGCTAATGTTACACACTTTAGTGCGGATGCAACCAGATATTTCTCTGGAGAATTCATTTTCATGATCTTCGGACTTCCAGGGGCAGCACTTGCAATGTACCGTACAGCAAAACCGGAAAAGAAAAAAGCTGCCGGCGGACTTCTTCTGTCTGCGGCACTGACATGTATGTTAACAGGTATTACAGAGCCTCTGGAGTTCTCATTCCTGTTCGTGGCACCGGTTCTTTTTGCGGTACAGGTAGTACTGGCAGGTAGTGCATATATGATCGCGCATATACTGAATATTGCAGTAGGACTGACATTCTCAGGAGGATTTCTGGATCTTCTGTTGTTCGGTATCCTTCAGGGAAATGCAAAGACAAGCTGGATCAGAATTATTCCGGTTGGTATCATTTATTTCTTCCTGTATTATTTTATCTTCTCATTCCTGATCAAAAAGTTAGATCTTAAGACACCGGGACGTGAAGATGATGATGAAGAGACAAAGCTTTATACAAAAGCTGATGTAAATGCCAAAAAAGCAGGAAATGCCGAAGCAGGAGCGGCATCAGGATCTGAAGACTCTCTGAGTGCGGAGATTACAAGAGGACTTGGCGGAGCTGCCAACATTGAAGATGTGGATTGTTGTGCGACAAGACTTCGTTGTACCGTAACTAATCCGGATCTCGTTAATGACGGAATCTTAAAGGCGACAGGTGCATCTGGTGTGGTTCACCGTGGACAGGGCGTACAGGTCATTTACGGGCCTAGTGTAACGGTTGTTAAGGCTAACCTGGAAGATTATCTGGAACATGCCCCAAAAGAGCTGTATGAGCCACAGAAAGACGCAGAAAGTACTAGTCAGAATGCATCGGAAGATGATAGAATAGAGAACAAGACAGAAGAGAAGAAAGTCGTAGATACAATTGTGATCTCAAGCCCGATCACAGGTCTTGCAGCAGACCTTTCTACTACACCGGATGAAGCATTTGCGGGACGTATGATGGGAGACGGAGCTGTTGTAACACCGGAGGATACGATCGTAAGAGCACCGGAAGATGGCGAGGTATGTTTCGTATTTGATACAAAGCATGCAATCGGCTTCATGACAGAATCCGGAGTAAGCCTGTTGATCCACGTAGGTATTGATACAGTGAAACTGGACGGAAAAGGATTTGAGTGTTTTGTTGAGAATGGCCAGACTGTGAAGAAAGGTGATCCAATGCTCAAATTAGATCTGGATTACCTGAAAGCAAACGCACCATCCGTAGCTTCACCGGTTCTTTGCACAGAGCTGGAAGATAATCAGAAGATCCGTCTTCTGAAAGATGGTGAGATCAAAGCCGGAGAAGAACTTTTCGCAATTGATGTCTACGAAGCATAAGATGTCATATCAGGCGAAATGCATTTGAAAAATCGATAACGGGAGAGCTGTCTGTCAGGGCAGCTTTTTCGCTATATGATATGATAGAAGTGCAGGAATGCAGTGGATGGCAGTGGACATAGAAGTACAGGAAAGCAGCTGCATGGAACAGGAACTGATATACAGCTTAAGCTGAGGAATACTTTGTAAGATACAATGTAAAGAAATATGAATAATTGTGAGTGGGGATATAGAGCATGTACAGAATAGAAAAAGTTTTAAATCATAATACTGTGATAGCCCTGCATCAGGACAGCCATAAAGAGGTTCTGATCATGGGGAAGGGAGTCGGATTCGGCAGAAAAGTTGCTGAAAGAATAGAAGTAAGACCAGAAGACCGTTTATATTCTCTCCAAAAATATAAAGAACGCGGCGGGGCGAAGGAAATTGTAAAGTCCATAGCGCCGGAATTTCTGGAAGTAACGAATGCTGTCCTTGATGAAGCAGAAAAGATATTCGGCAAGATTGACCGGATGGTATTATTCCCACTTGCAGATCATATTGCATTTGCAGTAAAACGGATTCAGAATCATGAGCAGATCAGTAATCCGCTGACGGAAGATATCCGTGTGTTATTTCATATGGAATTTAAAGCAGCTGAAAGTATCCGGCCGCTTTTGAAAAAACAATTTAGCATAGAAATCGAGGATGATGAGATCGGTTATGTTGCGCTTCACATCCATTCGGCTATAGAAGACGAGAAGGTATCCCAGGCTATGCAGATGGCAAGATCTGTAAGAGAATGCATCAGTATGGTAGAAGAAGCCATAGGAAAGCCAATAGATATAGCATCGCTGTCATATAACCGTCTGATGAATCATATCCGGTATATGGTGGCAAGAGCCTTAAGCGGGGAAAAACTGAAAGTCAATATGAATGATTATATGGAGGTGAAATTCCCGGAGGCGTTCCAGATGGCACAGGCTGTGTGCGACCAGGTTGGAAAAAGTCTGGGAGTGAAGCTTGAAGAAGTTGAGACCGGATACCTTGCCATGCACATTGAAAGAGTTGCCAATGATGAATTGGAGATAGAAGAATAATGTCTCTGAATAACCAGGGATTCATGGGGCAGAAGTAAAGAAAACGGTGCTTTGAAAGACTGGAAAAGATGTATGGAAAAAGCGCGAAAAAAAGTTTTTTAAAAAAATTAAAAAAATTTCAAAAAAACCCTTGCAAAAGGTATTGTGTTGTGATAATATAAATCTCGGTCACGCAAGAGAAATAAAAAACACAAAACAGTGACTGAGAAATGGCTCCATGGTCAAGCGGTTAAGACATCGCCCTTTCACGGCGGTAACACGGGTTCGATTCCCGTTGGAGTCACTACCCAAGAAATTGGGAAATGCCGATGTGGCTCAATTGGCAGAGCAGCTGATTTGTAATCAGCAGGTTATCGGTTCGAGTCCGATCATCGGCTTAGTCCTTACGGGACTTAAAGATTTTGGACCTTTAGCTCAGTTGGTTAGAGCAATCGGCTCATAACCGATCGGTCCTGGGTTCGAGTCCCCGAAGGTCCATTATATGGCCCAGTGGCTCAGTTGGTTAGAGCGCCGCCCTGTCACGGCGGAGGTCGAGAGTTCGAGTCTCTTCTGGGTCGCTTGCTTATCACAAAAGTGAGTAAGCGATAAAAATTAAATATGGGATCATAGCTCAGCTGGGAGAGCATCTGCCTTACAAGCAGAGGGTCATAGGTTCGAGCCCTATTGGTCCCATTTTGCGACGAGAGATCGTTGCAAATTTCAAATGGTTCAGTCGCAAAATGTGACACGCGCTCCGCGCGATGCACACAGCTCTAACGAGCTGGCGCAGAAGCTAGAATGCCGCAGTGGCGGAACTGGCAGACGCACAGGACTTAAAATCCTGCGGGACTAACCTCCCGTACCGGTTCGATTCCGGTCTGCGGCATTAGGTTGAGGTGCTTCAAACCCTTATCATTAAAGGGTTTGAGGCACTTTTTGTTTTGCATAAAAAGTTGTACAAAGTTGTACAGGCAGTATTTACAGGGTTTAGGCCAGTATTCGGGCCATTTCTGTTGAGTCTCGTTCGGTAGTACGTTGTCCGATGTAGTGTTGGGTCATCGCAAGATTTGAATGTCCCAACAGTGGCTGGATGTCAATTGCTTTTACGCCGGCATCAAAAAGCATCGAGGCGTTGGTAAAGCGGATTTTGTGGCTGGAGAGATATGTAATTCCCAGTTCACCGCAATATTTCCTTAAACGCCGGTTAAACGTATCTGTAGTAAGCGGCCGTCCCTCGTGCATGAATACAAGCTTTCCATTTGGATTAAGCTCTTTCATTTTTCTCAGAATAGCAAGACCTGCTTCAGGAAGTTCTTCGGTACGTATACTGTAAAAAGGATTGCCTTTGGGATCCTTTAAGATACGATGAGGATGACTGAAAGTCATATCCTCTTGTAATGTACGTTCTTCTACCAATTGCTGCTTGATTGTGATAATATTTTCGTTCTCTGTATCCCAAGATAATCCTTTGATTTCTCCGACTCGAAAAATTCCATAAAATGCGAACTGAATTGCAAGTGTGTAGGCATCTTGCTCTAAAGTCTTTAGATAAGACAGTAGCATAGCACGTTCTTCTACTGTGTAAGCTTTTTTCGAAGCATTTGGCAATTTGAACTTTAATGTGTTGCAAGGAAGATCGGTAATAGGACTAAATGTAATAATTTCATTTAGCACAGCATGACGAAAGATGCCATTTAGTACAGACTTACGGTTGTTAAAGTCCTTTCTGGTAATCTTTCCGTTTCCGGTCCAAATTTGGAATAATTTCATTACATGTACTGGTTTGATCTCTGCAATTTGCATTCTTGCTAATTCGGTATCTGCAATGAATCGGTTCCAAATTCCGATGTCTTCTTCAATCGTTTTCTGAGATACGATCTGAGTTTCTGCACGATGCTGCACCCACTGCTTGTAGATATCTTCTAATGTGTTATTGAAGTAGTAATCATAGAGTTTCTGCACCAGCTCTTTTTCTGATGGTGCAATAAATTGCGGATTATAAGATTTATATCGTCCGTCTTTGCAAGCATAGAATTCTTTGCGTTTTTTGTCTTTGAAATAAATTTCACTGACTAGTTTTTTCTTTTTTGCGTATGTCATGTCTGCGTATTGCGACATCTCTGCTGTGTTTAATGTAGCACTTTCGATTAATGATTGCAAGGCGAGGATAGTGTTGTACAAATTCTGTTGTTCTGCCGTTAGTTCTGGGTTTTTGAATTTGTTTTGCACTCTCTAAAAAATTAAACTCCTTTCAAGTATAGTTTCCCACTCATATATAGTATGTCAGAAAGGCGAACGAGGTTTGATATATGATTATTGGGAAATGCACATTACGATAATGGAAAAGAAGCAGTTATTGAATGCAGTACGAAAAAATATGAGGAAAAAGAAGAGATTGAAAATTTTGTCCAGAAACAGGAGCAGTAGAAAGAATCTGACACTACTATAAAAGAGGAGATGATAATAGTGCGAAAGAGATAGAATTTGTAAAATGCAAAAGTTGCAAAACGTTTCTGACATACTACTATATGTAAAAGTGTTTTAAAAAGAGTTACCAAAAGAGAAAAATGATTACCCCTTAGAACTTAATATTGACATCCGGTGTTGCGAGCCACATTCCGGCATTGATTACCGCGGGAAAAATCGCACTAATATCCTAGTTTGATGGAGCACACAAATTCAGGGGACCCTCCTGCTAGGTAATGCTGACGGTGAACGCAACCGTTCTGTGACGAGCAGATAAATTGCCAGGCCTGGAATAGACATGAGGGTATTTTACCCTGGGTGAAGGAAGACCAGCTGTAAACAAAATGGAAAGCTGATTACGAGGGCATGTAGAGTGAAGGAAGGTTACTGTGTGGACCTCCGTATTTTCCTTACTGTTGAACCCCTATTAGCTGTATACAAGATAACTATGTTTTTTTGTATGCAGTTAGTAGGCGTTCCCTAGCTGGCCGAACGCCTTGGCTAAAGCGGAAGGACGCTGGAACGCTTTAGGCTGTGAGCCCATCTAAGGGATGCGGTTCTACAGAACGGCGATTCGGACAGCGGACGCAGCCGGGAACTTACGGAGAAGGCCACTACTTCCGTGGCCAACCCGTTACGGGTAACGAAAACTTATAGGTATATAGAAAGAAAAGAAAAAGAAAAGAAAGAAATAAGATATAGAAATACCTCTTATCTTCCCTTTAGATACAGAGGGATACACAAGGGAATACAGAGGATAGACATAAAGAAAATAGAGAATGAAATTAAGAGAAGATGATATATTCCAAATTGTTGTACTGTTGGAGTAGTAGTATTCATTTGACTATAGTAGTGAAAATGGAGGTAATAATATAATTGAGATTGAAAGTGCCGATAAAGTGCCGATAAAATGCCGATAAATAATTTGTCTGAACAGTAAAGAGATACAATTCAATTTACGAAAAAAAGAGGGAGTGAGTATATCACGACAGGAGAAAGAATTGTTGGGGGAAAACCAATAATGTATAATTTATATAGAGCGAAGAGAAAAGTAGTGTTTACAAGCAGGAGTGAAGATAAATGAAAGATACGTTCACTCCTGCTTATATAATTTTCTGTATAATAGCGTTGGAAAATTCATAATAGTGACAGAGAATAGTCATTATATTGGATTTGGCTAGTCAAAATAATAAAAGATATTTACAATAATATTGGAGTTTGTTAGTTAAAATAATAAAAAAATTACGCTATTATAGTGTTAAGCGGTATGAAGAACAGAACTTATACGGAAATAGAAAAATCAGGGGTTTTTTGGAAAGTGCGGGGTGTTTTGAAAAGCCTTGCTTTCTTGGAATAGTTTCTTATTTGGGAATGAAAAAGGTAGAAAAAAGATAAAAAAAGATATAAAAAAGAGCCGAAAACCCCATTGAGCCTATATTGAACTTATAATGAACCCTCGGGAACATACAATTTAGTCTCAAATCGTTCAAAATGAAAAATAATGGTATAATGTTCATTGTATGAAGAAATGTCGCCTGATATGCGACTTTGATGGAGGAGAAAACGGTTATTCTTGTATTAAACAAGAAGTTAGTGGTTAGGAGGATGACGTTATGAGGGAAAAGGAATATAGCGGACCAGGAGTATTCGAATCAATCAACCATTATGATGATTAAAAAATGTAAAAGGTGGTACAGATATGACAGATCAGAAGCTGATTGATGAAGTAGGGAAATACATAGACAAATATTATGAACCGATAAAAGATGACATCAAAATGGATAAAGAAATGCTGTCCATTTTTGATGAAATTACCAGGCTTCGCAAGAAGAGAGCAGAAGAAAAAGCTTTGCAGGAACAGCAAATTCAAGAAAGCAGCCAGATAGAAGAATCAGAACCTGAAGAATTTGACGTATCAACCATGCAGAAGACAAAAATACAGAAAGGTATGTCTTCTACGCTGTCTGTAAATAGAAAAATTGACAATCTCATGGATCAGCTGGAAGAAACTTTTTCACAGAGATTGCTCCGCATGATTGATGAACGTGGTATGACAGATTCAGAAGCATATACAAAGGCATATGTGGATCGTAGGCATTTTTCTAAAATCAGAAAAGATGTCAATTATGTTCCGAACAAGAAAACTGTACTGGCTTTTACAATAGCTTTGGAATTGTCACTGGATGAAGCGAAAGATTTACTGGCAAGTGCTGGATTTGCACTATCCAGAAGCTCAAAAACAGACATTATTGTGGCATATTTCCTGCAAAACAAGATATATGATATGTTTGAAATCAATGATGTGCTGGATGCTTACGGACAACCTGTATTTTAATGAAAGAGAATTGAAAATGAGTAAAAAGAAAAAAGGACGATTGTATAGTGGCGGAAAAAGTATTCTGCATGTGAAAAATAGTAGTGGAGGGTTCTGCAAAACCAAACAAACCAGAAGATTAGGCAGTGGCTGTGAATATTACGATATAGAAAAGAAAACCTGCAGCTTAAAGAAAAAACTGTGCATGGATTCATTACACTGTGTATTGTATAAGAAGAAAAAATGAATATTGTCACCTGACAGGCGACCAACTCAGTTGGTTCTGTATATAAAATGTGATTAGCAACAAATACCAGAGGAGGTAATCCCACAAGGGGATACCACAATGGCTTGAAGAACAAGCCAGTAAGGAGGAAATCACATGAATACAGAATTAACTGAGTTGGTTTTTATTTTGGACAGAAGTGGATCAATGGGCGGTCTGGAAAGTGATACAATTGGTGGATTCAACGGCATGATTGCAAAGCAAAAGGCACAGGGAAAGAATGTGAATGTGACCACTATTTTATTTGATGATGAAGTAGATATCATTCATGACAGATTCCCGGTGGAGATCGTCGAACCACTTACAGAAAAGGAATACTTTGTGCGTGGATGTAGCGCTTTATTGGATGCCGTTGGAATGGCAATCGAGAAAATGGAAAATGTACAGAAGCATCTTCCAGAAGATCACCGTGCAGGAAAAATTATATTTGTTATTACAACAGATGGATTGGAAAATTCTAGTGAGCATTTTACTCAAGAGCAGATCCGGCGAAAGATAGAAGCGAAAAAAGAGTGCGGATGGGAGTTCTTGTTCCTGGGGGCGAATATTGATGCGGGAAAAGAAGCGGAGAAGATAGGGATAGCCAGAAACAGATCTGTGACATATGAGAATGATTCAGAAGGCATTTCAGTAAATTTCAGGGCAGTAGGTAATGCATTAAGCAAAGCAGTAACCTGTGACACGGCCGTGGATTTTCTGAAAGATGACTGGAAAGACGAAATCGAGGAATATCATGAAAAAAGCCACAGACAGAAAAGAGGGTAGTTGCCATGTATTTTTTAGTGGATTTTGAAAATGTCAGGAGTAATGGATTAAGAGGTGCTGATTATTTGGATAAAAATGATTATCTGACTCTCTTTTTTAGCTCTGCAGCACATAGCTGTGAAAATCGCTATCTGGAAGAGATAGAACAGTCTGGCTGTGTGTTTGATACCTGTAAATTGGTTAAAACAGGAAAGAATGGGTTGGATTTCTATATCGCTACCAGGGTTGGTGAGTTTTATGGAACCGGACATGATGACAGAGTGGCTATTATCAGTAAAGATCAGGGATTTCATGCAGTTCGTGATTACTGGGATATGAGATTGCCATCGAATAAGAAAATGATTTTGTCACCATCCATAGAAAGAAGCCTAATCGCCAGTAATGATAATAGTGAAAGAGTAAAACGTCTGAAAAGGAAACTAAATGGGGTAGACATCAATGTATTCCAGGCGAAATATGAAGAACGCAGAAGATTACAGGAAGTTTTAACCCAGATATTTGGAAGCACTATATTCGCAGACAGATTGAGTGAAATACAGGATTTGCTTGAGAGTGGAGAAAACAAGAAAATAATTTATCTGAGTTCCTTGCATAGGTTTGGAAGAAAACAGGGATTGGAAATTTACGATTGCTTGAAACCAATTCTATATCAAGAAGCATAAGAAAAGGTCATGCGGCTCCTTTAGATTTTTCAAATGAATCATTCGCAAAGTCGAAGTTCTCATTTGCACTTATCATTGAAGAAAAACATACAGTATGGTACAATAATATGGATTGAAAGCATAAGAACGAAAATGAAAAATATACTTTCAAAATACAGGAAAAACATAAGTTTTGTATAACGAAGAGGTAATACATATGGCAGTATCATACAATGGATTATGGAAGCTATTGATTGATAAAAATATGAAGAAAGTGGATATGATGAACCAGGTGGGAATCAGCAGCAGCACCGTGGCGAAGATGACCAATGGAGAGTTTGTTTCCATGAAGGTTCTGGAGAAAATCTGTGAAAAGCTGGATTGTGATTTCGGAGATATTGTCCATTATGAACGCAAGCCGCAAGGTGGCTGCGTTCATGAGCAAGTAGCGAAAGCGGATTGCGAATGTCCGCTGTTCCAAGAGACGAAGGATGGTGGACAGTAATGGAATACAGTGCAGGACTTACATCAAAATTATTCTGGATGCAGGAATCCAGAAAGACAGCAAGTTATATTCTGGATGGATATAGTAAAGCAGATATCCGGAAGGCTGCCTGGGAAGAGAATATCTATCAGGTAAAAGCAGAATACCGTGCCTATGAGGTGCTGAACGGGACTTACCGCAGAGTATCCGCTTTACCGGAGGCAGTGCTTAAAGCATTTACTACCTGTGACGTGGAGACAGCCAAGATTCTGAATTTAATTGCAATTCTGATGGACAGCCGATTGTTCTTTGAATTTCTTCATGAAGTATATGATGAGAAGATTCGATTAGGTGAGAAAGAAATTACAGACCGTGATCTGAATGTGTTCTTCTCAGATAAGGCAATGCAGAGCGATGTTGTAGCAGGATGGACAGACACCGCAGTACGGAAACTGAAACAGTGCTTCACCAGAATGATGTTTGAAGCAGGATTACTGGAAAGCAGTGCAAAGCCAAGAACCATCAAACCAATCCATATCGACTATCGCACGGAAGAATTGCTGACTGCAAATGGCTTGGGAGAATACTTGAAGGCAGTGAAGGGAGTCTAGGGATGGCAAGATTAAGTTTGGAGGAAAGACTGAACCGGATCGAAGATAAAATCTCAGAAAAGTCTTTCCGTGAAAATAAAGGACTTGGAAATGAAGTCGGATACTATGTGTTTGATTACGATCCGAGAGCAGAGCTGGAAGTACGGAATCATATCGCATACTTAAAAGACAGAATCAACAATGGAAATAAGGATTTTAAAATTATAGAGTTCGACCTGTTTCATACGATGATTCAGGTTTTAGAGGAAGAGGGATATCTGGAAGCCTTTTTTGATCTGGAAAAAGAAAATGGATTTTTTGATATGGCAGACAGCCTGGTGGAGACGCTGGGACTGGATGAAACCAATGAACTGAACCAGATTATTTCAAAGATTTTGCAGGAAGATTTGACAGACAGTGTCGTGTTCTTGACAGGTGTGGGAAAGTGCCATCCGATCATTGCCAGCCATAATATCTTAAACAACTTACATCAGGTACTGGATAGTGTGCCGGTTGTGATGTTTTATCCGGGAGAATACAGCGGACAGGATTTGAAATTATTTGGAACGATGGATTCCAGAAACTATTACCGGGCTTTCAGGCTTGTGTAAACACGGAGGAAGAAAAATGCAGATTAAAGACATGTTTGAGAAACAGATTGATCGTGATATTAAGGGCGTAATTAAGGTCGGTCAGTCTGATGAAGAAAATGTATATCAGGAATTAGATGAATATGTTGTAACCAAAGAATTATTAAAGCATTTTCGGGATTTCTTTGATAACTACGAAAAAGGCATCAATGGATATACTGATAAAATGGGTGTCTGGATTTCCGGTTTCTTTGGAAGTGGTAAATCTCACTTCTTAAAGATTCTTTCTTATTTGCTGAAAAACAGTGTGGTAGAGGGGAAGAGAGCCATTGAGTATTTTACGGATGGAAAGAAAATTGAAGATCCAATGTTGATTGCCAAGATGACTAATTCCGGAACTATTTCTTCCGATGTCATGCTTTTTAATATTGATTCTAAAGGGTCTGCAAAAGTTGGTTCTGGTAAGGAAGCCATTGTGGAAGTTTTCATGAAGGTGTTCAATGAAATGCAGGGATACTGCGGTTCCATTCCATATCTTGCAGAATTTGAACGCCAGATGGATAACGAAGGCAGATTTGAAGAGTTTAAAGAAAAATTCCAGGAGATTGTAGGAGCATCATGGGAGAAAAAGAGACAGGCCTTTGCAGTAATTCAGGATAAAATCGTAAAAACTATCGTAGCGATGGACTTCATGAGTGAAGAAGCTGCCCGTAACTGGTGTAAAAATGCCAAAGGAAGCTACGACCTCAGTATTGAGAAATTCGTGTCTCTGGTGAAAGAGTATTGTGAGAAAAAAGGTCCGAACCATCATGTCATTTTCCTTGTAGACGAGATCGGACAGTACATTGCCGATGATACTCAGTTAATGCTGAACTTACAGACTATTGTGGAAGATCTGGGAACTGCCTGCAGAGGAAAAGCATGGGTGATCGTTACCAGCCAGGAAGACATTGATTCTATCACAAAGACAAAAGGAAATGACTTCTCTAAGATTCAGGGACGTTTTGATACCAGATTATCCCTGTCGGCATCCAATGTAGATGAAGTTATCCGGAAACGTATTCTGGAGAAAAACGAGATTGCAGAAGAATCCCTGAAGTTATTGTATGAGCAGAAAGAATCCATTATTAAGAATCTGATCACGTTCACAGCGGATACCGCAGATAAAAAATTATACACAGACAAGACGGATTTTGCAGACTGCTATCCATTTATCCCATATCAGTTTAACCTGCTTGGACAGGTACTGACAGCTGTGCGTACCCATGGAGCCAGTGGAAAGCATTTATCCGATCAGTCCCGTTCTATGCTGGCACTGTTTCAGGAGTCTGCTGTTCGTCTGAAAGATAGCCAGGAAGGCGTACTGGTTCCATTCAGCTATTTCTACGATCCGCTGCATAAATTCATTGACCATCAGCACAGTCAGGTTATTACAGATGCAGAGGATAACAGCAGACTGGATGAGTTTGATGTGGAACTGCTGAAAGTACTGTTTATGATTAAATATGTCAAAGAGATCAAGGCAAATGTAGATAACCTTACCACACTGATGATATCCAATATAGATGATGATCGGATTGAAATCCGTGGCAAGATTGAAGAATCCTTAAAGAAATTGATCCGTGAGACATTGGTGCAGAAGAATGGAGAAATCTATATTTTCCTGACCAATGAAGAACAGGAGATCAATAATGCCATCAATAATGAATCCGTAGAAATGGGGGAGATTATCGGAGAGGCATCTACTGTTATTTTCGAGGAAATCTTTACGGACAAGAAATATCGTTATAGCAGCCGGTACTTATTCCCGTTCAATCAGAAAGTAGATGACCGGTACTTCAAGGGCAACCAGTCAAATGATATCGGAGTATCTATCATCACGCCATATGGCGGAGATTATCCGGATTCTGCCCTGCGTATGCTTTCTGCACAGGAACATACGGTTATTGTGAAATTGCCAAATGATAGTACCTTCCTGGATGAAATCACAGAATCCATCAAAATTTATAAGTTCCTGAATAAAAATGCAGCAGGGGCAAGAGGCAGTTTTGACAGCATTCGTCGTGCAAAAGAAGATGAGCGTATTGAAAAGAAAGACCGTATCCGTATCTTCATTGAGGATGCTCTGAAACATGCAGATATCTATGTGAATGGCGATAAAGCAAATATCTCAGCAAAAGAGCCGGCAAGCCGTATCAATGAAGCACTTGGCAAACTAGTAGCCATGCAGTATAACAAGCTGACCTACATGGAGACAGCACCGGAACTTTCAGATATTGCAGCGGTATTCAATGGCAATGATGGACAACTTTCCTTCCTTGGAACCAGTGATACAACACCGAACAAATTGGCACTGGAAGAAGTGATTCAGGTGATCAGCCTGAACAATGCAAGACATATGAAGACTTCTCTGAAATCCCTGCAGGATAAATTCGGGGCAGCTCCTTATGGCTTTGATCCGAAAGACGTGCAGTGGCTGGTTGCCATGCTCTTTAAGATGGGACGAGTATCTCTGACGTATAACAGTCAGAGTCTGTCTGTGCTGTCCAATACAAAAGAGGAGCTGGTACGTTATCTGACGAAACGTGAATTTGTAGAGAAGCTGCTCATTGACATCCGGGAACGGGCGACAGACGGACAGATTCGTTCCGTTAAAAAAGTATTGAAGGATTATTTTGGTTATTCCTTATCCAGTGATGATGATGATACCATCATGAGAAACTTTAAGAATAAGGCACAGGATAAGTTGGATACTTTCGGTGAAATCATGATCGAATACCGTGTAAATCCGAAACTGCCTTGCAAATCCCTGATGGAACAGGCAAAGAAAAGTCTGGAAGAACTTCTGGTTATTAAAGAACCAGTGGAGTTCTTTAAAATAGTGGATAAAAAACGTGATGACCTGTTGGATGATGCAGATTACACTACACCGGTATTTGACTTCTTCAAAGGTGGTCAGAAAAAGATCTTTGAAAAAGCATTGGAGCAGATCCAGATGTTTGAAAACAGTAAGACCTATGTCCGGGAACAGGAGATCATTGATAATGTTGCTCTGATGGAAGCCATCGTGACAGCAAAAAATCCATTTGGACAGATTCAAAAACTGCCGGATATGTCCATGAAATTCGTACAGCAGTATGGAACTTTACTGGAAAAAGAATCAGAAGAGATGCGACCAATCGTGGATGATGATCTTGAAAAAGTGTTACATACACTGGATGAGAAAGAGTTTGCATTTGTATTCAGGGATAAGTTCGTAAATGCCTTTGCAGAATTAAAACAGAAACTGGATACATCCCATGAGATTGCGGCAGTGAAGAATATCAGACTGGAAAGTGATACATTAAAGCTTCGCTGCATGGATGAAATTACAGAATATGAGGAGGCGCATCGCCCGAAACCAGTACCGCCTGTAACTCCGGTAACACCACCGGCAGGTGGCGGACATACAGAACCACCGAAGCCAGTAACACCGCCAGTTCAGACAAAGCCAAAGAAACGGAAGAATGTATCCATCAGTAACGTGGCAGGTGCAAGAACTTATTCTATTGAAAATGAACAGGATATTGACAAATTCCTGGCAGAGATGAAGCGAAAATTATTACAAGAGCTGGAAGAGAATACCATCATTACATTGAGCTAATCATTCCAGTGGGAGGAAAGAGTACATGAACAAGAATGCGATAAAGAAATTTGCCATAGAAGCAAGAAAGAAACTGATTGATTCTGTTACAGATAAATCTGGTATGCTTGGTATTACAGAAAAAACATGCAGTGAACCGATTACTAGGGGAGCAGATTTTGAAGTATACCAGACGGTTGCAGGAACAGAAGTAACGTTGAATAAAAGACAGTGTGAGCAGAGAAGACGGCTGGTATCCCAGATTGAATCCCGTGGATTTGAGGCTGTCGTAGAAGAAGTGGCTTATACTTGGTTCAACAGAATCTGTGCAATTCGTTTTATGGAAGTGAATGATTATCTCCCAAACAGAGTTCGTGTACTTTCTTCCGAAAAAGAAGGAAAAATGGAGCCGGATCTTGTGACACAGGCACCGGATGTGGATTTAGACCTGACAGCACAGGAAAAAGAAGAAATCATTAACTGGAAAATGAGTGGTACGTTAGAAGATACGGATAAACTGTATTGCAAATTATTCCTGAAGCAGTGCCATCAGTTGCATGATATCCTGCCAGGACTCTTTGCGGCAGATTCTGATTATATGGAATTACTGTTTGGTATTTCTTATGCGAATAAAGATGATGTCATCTATATGCTGGTGAATCCGGAGACAGGTATTCCAGAAGCTGATTTTAATGTATCTACACTGGATGAAGAAGGAAATCCAACCGGACAGGTGGAAATTATTGGATGGCTGTATCAGTATTACAATACAGAATTAAAAGATGATACCTTTGCAAAACTGAAAAAGAATGTAAAGATCACAAAAGAACGAATTCCGGCGGCAACACAGCTTTTTACACCAGACTGGATTGTTCGTTATATGGTTGAAAACTCTGTGGGAAGAATCTGGATTGAGCATTTACGGGCGATGAATCCAAACACAGATGAAAAAGCAACTGCAGAGAGGTTTGGATGGAAATATTACCTTCCAGAAGCAGAGCAGGAAGAGTCAGTTAATGTGAAACTGGCAGAAATCCGTACCACATACAAAGACCTGAAACCAACGGACATTACTTGTATTGATCCATGTATGGGAAGCGGACACATCTTGATTGCAATGTTTGATGTGCTGATGGACATCTATGAAAGTGCCGGATATGACAAGAGGGAAGCTGCATTTGAAATCGTAGAACATAATATCCATGGACTGGATATTGATCAGCGAGCATATCAGCTGACATATTTTGCAGTTATGATGAAAGGTCGTGGCTATAACAGAGGATTCCTGCGTGGAAGAGATGGGAAACCGGAGCCGAAAGTCTATGCGATTGTAGAGAGTAATGGAATCAATAGGAATCATTTGCAGTTCTTTGGAACACGTTTAAGAGAGATGGAACGGAATTTGGCTGTGATGCAGATGGAAGGATTGCTGGATACATTTAAAGATGCCAGAGAGTACGGTTCTATTTTGAATGTAGATGCTTGTGATTGGGATGTGCTTGAAAGATTTGTAGATGATTTAGGTACAACTGGCCAGATTTCATTTGAAAGTGTTGGAAGTGAAGAAACCCAGGAAAGCTTACGAAAATTGGGTAGAGTAGCAAAAAATCTGGGGCAAAAATATGATGCGGTAGTGACAAATCCACCGTATATGGGAGCTTCTGGTATGGGAGCAAAATTATCAAAATATGTGAAGGATAACTATCCGGATAGTAAAAGTGATTTATTTGCCGTATGTATTGAAAAATGGAATATGATGATAAAGACTCATGGGTATAATAGCATGGTTACGATGCAGAGTTGGATGTTTTTATCAAGTTTTGAAAAAATGCGTACTAATATATTAAAAACAAAAGATATCACGAATCTAATGCATATGGAAAATATGGTTATGGGGATTGCATTTGGAACAGCAGTTACTATTTTTAGGAATAGACATATTTCTGAATACAAGGGAACTTATAATCAAATTAAATTATGTGATATTGAGAATGGTAGACCTATATGTTTCCCTGTATTGAAAAATCACTTTGCTCAAGTGTCTACTGAATATTTTGCAAAAATTCCAGGTAGCCCCGTGGCATATTGGGTAAGCAAAAACGTTATTGATGTATATGATAAAGCTCAATTGCTTGGTCAAATTGCATCTCCGAGGACAGGAATGACGACGGGAGATAATAATCGATTCCTACGTTTATGGACAGAAGTTGAAATCAATAAAGTTAATTTTAATGCGATGAGTTCGGATGAGGCAATTGTATCTCAAAAAAAGTGGTTCCCATATTGCAAAGGTGGGGGATATAAACGTTGGTATGGTTATAATGAATATCTTGTAAATTGGGAAAATGATGGATATGAGATAAAAACAAATGTGAAGGAAAATGGTTTAAAAGTAGCAAGTGTTCGAAGTGAAGCTTTGTATTTTAAAAAACTAATTACCTGGTCAGCAGTTACATCAGGCTTATTTTCTTGTAGAATATGTGAAGGAGGCGCTTTATTTGATTCTGGTGGCTCAAGTATAAATGTAAGTGATAAAACGGAGTATATTCTTGCATTACTTAACAGCAAAATTGGCCAATATTATCTTAATATTAGTAATGCAACGATTAATTATCAACCAGGGGATATTGCTGGTATTCCAGTGATTTTTGAATCTGAAAAAGATATTGATAGGCTTTCAAAAGAAAATATTATCTTGGCAAAAAAAGATTGGGATTCAAGCGAAACGTCATGGGATTTTAAAATACAACCATTGGTTGATAAAAAAATGGTGGACACAAATAAAGAAGAAAACAATTTATTTAGTGTAAAAATGCGTCAAGTATATTTAGAGTGGGAAAAAAACTGTAATGAGCGTTTTAGTAAATTAAAAGAAAATGAAGAAGAATTGAATCGTATTTTTATTAGAAATTATAATTTGCAGAATGAACTTACACCAGAAGTTGAAGAAAGATATATTACAGTTCGCACAGCTGATTTGGCAAGAGACATTCGTAATTTTGTTTCTTATGCGGTAGGCTGTATGTTTGGTCGTTATTCTCTTAATAGAGAAGGTTTAGTATATGCAGGTGGAAATTTTAATGACTATTATAAAAAAGAGGATGAGATTTTAGCAGATGTTGAGGGCAATATTATACTCATGTCGGATGGTCAAGCTTTAATAACTGGTGAATATTATGGAAAAATAAAAACAGATAATGGTTGGATGGAACTAACATATCGACCTGATTTAGACAACTGTATTCCAATTACTGATGAAGAATATTTCTCAGATGATATTGTAGGTCTTTTCGTAGAATTTGTTAAAACAGTTTATGGTACGGGTACATTAGAAGAAAATCTTGACTTTATTGCAAATGCGTTAGGAAACAAAGGCGATACTTCCAGAGAAGTTATCCGTAATTATTTTCTGAAAGATTTTTATGCAGATCATTTGAAAGTATATCAGAAGAGACCGATATACTGGCTTTTTGACAGCGGAAAACAAAATGGATTTAAAGCATTGATTTATATGCACCGTTATGATTCCGATACCGTGGGACGTGTAAGAACAGATTATTTACATCGGGCACAGAAATATGTAGAGACAGCAATGCAGAGTGCTCAGTACACGATTGACAATGCATCCTCAGCTTCTGAAAAGTCAAAAGCAACCAAAGCAGTGACGAAATATACAAAACAGCTTGCAGAAATGAAGATTTATGATGAAGCCATTGCTCATATTGCGAATAAGAGAATTGAAATTGATCTGGATGATGGCGTAAAAGTAAATTATGCGAAATTCCAGGGCGTGGAAGTAGCTCAGGAAGGAAAGAAAGCATTAAAAGTAAATTTGTTGGCAAAAATTAAATAAAGGAAACGAGGTGACAAGCCGATATGAAAATCAAAAAGTTGACATTAAACAATTTTATGGCATTTGAAAATGCTGAAATAAATTGGTCAGATAATATCAATATCATTTGTGGTGAAAACAGTACAGGAAAAACAACACTTTTAAAAGCGATGTATTCTTTGATAAAACCATTTAGTAATGGTGGAAAAGATATTTTGACCAAGGAAATGGAAGAACAGCTTATTGTGAAAAAAATTCAAGGTGTGTTCCGCCCGGATGAAATGAAAATAGGAAGACTGGTAAGCCGTAAGCAGGGAAGCAATCGAACTGATTTCTCAGTTGAATTGGAGAAGAAGCAAAAAATTGCAGTTGGATTTGGAAACAGACAGGAAAACCATGCGGATGTTTCTATAGAACAAGGTGAGAAAGCAAAGAAATATGATGTTATTTATATTCCTACGAAAGAAATGATTTCTACAGTAGAGCATTTTGTGTCGTTATATGATGAGTATCATATTGACTTTGAAGAGATGTACTATGATCTTGCAAAACTTTTAGATCGACCGCTTTCGAAAGGACCTAATACTACAGAACAGAATCAGGTATTAAGTACTCTGGAAGATATCATGAAAGGACAAATTGTCCAGAAAAATAAGAAGTTTTATTTTAAAATAAAAGGTGAAGGCGAATTTGAGATGGGATTGCTTTCTGACGGATATAGAAAGTTGTCTATGATTATCTATATGATTCTTTCCGGAAGCTTGAATAAGAATACGATTTTATTCTGGGATGAGCCGGAAACCAATATGAATCCTAAAATGATTCGTCCGATTGTTCAGGCAATGGCTGCATTAGCTCAGATGGGCGTACAGATTTTTGTTTCAACACATGATTATTTTATTCAGCAGGAATTTAACATGATTGCTGCTTATCCAGAGTTGAACCCTAAAAAAATGGATATTAGATTTATTTCGTTATTCAGGGATGAGGTTACACATGATGTTCATTATGAAATGAAGAGTTCAGCATCTGATTTGGAACATAATGCGATTATGCAGGAATTTGATGCAATGTATGACAGAGAACAGAGGATTATTTATGGAGAATAATATCATAGAAGAAAGCGGATTAAAGTTTCAGTTTCCGGAAAATGATACAGTGATAAAATTTGATGATACAAAATTTTATCGAGATTATTTTAATAAATTACCAGAAGCAAAAGGTGTAGATTTTATTTCTGTTGATAAAAATAAGATCGCTTTTATAGAAGTAAAAAACAGTACCGGGGATGAAGGTAATTGTCGATGGAGAATTGCACCAAATAATCAGAAACGCAATACGACACATACCTCCGTCAATGTGGAAGGGCGAGACAGCTTGGACATTGAAGTGGCACAGAAAATAGCAATGACGATAGCTGCTTTGGTTGGAGCAAAATCCTTTGGAAATACAAAAGAGTGCTTGGACGAATTAAGGGAATACATTCAATTTTTGGCGAATGATACATTTTCAGATGATTCGAAAAAGAAATATGTGATTTTGTTCTTGGAAGGTAATTTTGGCGGGAAAACGCGAACAAAAAAGATGATTATGCAAGCATTACAGAATAGCATGAATAAAAAACTTCAATGGATTAATTGCAGGGTATCTGTGGTTGATTCTGATACATATGATCCGAGATTGTTTCAGATTGTGAGTTAAAAGCGTTGTATTATTATCGCAAAATATTTTGGAGCATTTACAAAGAATATTAATATACTTCAGTGCGAAAAACGTTTATTAAAGGAAAAAGGTGGCTAGAGATGGGACGAATAGCAGATTCGACAATAAAAGGCTTTATGTATCAATTTAATCGAACATTAAATGAAATCTTAAGTTCTTCCAATGAAGTGATAACGGTGGAGGGAATTGTAGAAGATATTGACAAAGTTTCTGAGGAACATATCACGGCAATTCAATGTAAATATCATGGGGAAGTTGAAAAATTTCAGTGGTCAAAAGTGTATAAACCCATTTTACAAATGATAAAAACATACACAGAGCAAAAAGGTTCACATATCAAGTTTATTTTATATGCTTTTTTTCCATCGGAGCAAGCTGGTGAAAAGAAAGTCCCAAAAGATGAAATTTACAAAGCATTAAATACAAAAAATATTGAATATATATGTGATTATATTGCTTATATCAAGAAAATAGAAGACAAAGAAATAGAAGAACTGATAAGTAAAACCAGAAAAAGTAAGGATGATAAAGATAAAATCAAAAATTACATTGACACAAATGAGTTAGAAGTATTGTGTGATTTGGACGAATTTATTGACAATAGATTTCGGCTTATTATAGGTCAAGAATATTATAGATTAGAAGAAGAAAATAAAGAAATGTTGATAGAAGAGGGATTTTCTTCAGAAGATATTGAAGAAATCATATTTCCGAATGCAATTAATTGTATTGCATCATTAAGCATTTTGAAAAATGATAAAGATAGAAATATAACCAAACAAGAATTGTTAAACGAATTAAAAACAATTAAGAGTACAGCTATTTCTAGATGGACAAAAGAATTATCAAACTATAAACAGCTTTTATTTATCAGAAGAAAACAAATGGCGAAAACTCTTAATATTAATTGCAGGAAAAGATGTTTTGTTTTTAATCCATGTCAGATAGAAGATTTTGAACAAGGAATTGTGCTATTTATAAAAAAATTCGTAGATAGTTATTGTTACAAGATAAAACTACATTGTCCAGCGATTTTTTGCATCTTAGGGTATGATAAGGAAAAAATTGCTGAACTGGTGAGTCGATTATATGAAAAAGGAATTGAAGCAGAAACTGGTTATCGTGGCTCCATATTCTATTTAGAGGCTTTTCTTAAAGAGCCTGAGAAAAAAATAGGTGAAAATTGGATGCAATTTAAAATTAAAATTTGTTTTGACAGTACGGAGTATGTTGATGCCATTAATAGAAATAAACAGGATGATATATTTCAAATTGCCGAGCAGTTACCAACTTCTTTTTCTACAAGAGATGTTGAAATAGAAGTTTTAGATATAAATAATTTTAGTCAACTAGAATATTTACTTAAAATGAGAGATGAGGTAGAAGTATGATTGGACATGTTTTAGAAAGTTCTGCATTAACAATTACTGTCCGAATGGAATTTGAACAATTTGAAAAGAACAAAGATAATTTAAGAATAGGAAAATACTTGCAAATATCTGTGGGAAATCATGATTCTATAATTGCTACAATAAAAGAAATTAAGGCGGTTGTGGATAATACTGGTGAAAAAGATAAATATTTAGTTGTAGCTGAACCAATAGGAACGGTTGATGATGAGGGATTTTATCCGGGAAGTACATTGCTGCCTTCTCCTACAGAACCGGTAAATATTGCTGAACAAGATGTTTTAAATAAAATCTTTTATGATGATAAAAGATATACTTTTCCGATGGGAAAACTAGTGCAGAATAAAGAAGTAGACTTAAAAATTAATGGAAATATTTTTTTTGGAAAACATATAGGTATTGTTGGATCAACTGGATCAGGAAAATCTTGTACAGTTGCAAAAATTCTTCAAGAAGCTGTAGGAATTAGTAAAGGAGAAAATATATATGCTTCAGAACAAAAAAATGCACATATTATAATATTTGATATACATTCAGAATATAAAGCAGCATTTAATTTGGAGGATAATCAAAAATTTTCATTAAATTATTTAGATGTGGAAAAATTGAAATTGCCGTATTGGCTAATGAATAGTGAAGAACTAGAATCAATTTTTATTGAGAGCAATGAAGCAAATTCGCATAATCAAATTTCACAATTTAGAAGAGCTGTAATTTTAAATAAGGAGAAGTATAATCCGACTTTAACAAGGGTTACATATGATACCCCGGTTTATTTTAGTATTGAAGAAGTGTACAATTATATTAGCAATATGAATGATGAAGTCATTAGTAAAGTTGCGGATCAGGAACAGCTTCCAAAGATACTTGATGAAAATAAACATCAAGTAGAAATTCATGATAGGATTCAATATTTTGAAAAGAAATATAAATTTATTCCAACATCAACTGCAGCGGCATCTAAAGCATCGAATGGTCCATTTAATGGGGAGTTTAATCGTTTCCTTTCAAGACTTGAAAATAAGATTAATGACCGAAGATTAGGATTTTTGATGAAACCCCAAAAGGAAGATGGAACGAAGTATACATCCAATGATTTTGATGAAATACTAAAGCAATTTTTAGGATATTTGAATAAAGCTAATATAAGTATAATTGATTTAAGTGGAGTGCCATTTGAGGTGCTGTCAATTACTGTAAGTTTGATATCTCGAATTATTTTTGATTTCTGTTTTCATTTTTCAAAGTTAAAACATGAGAAAAATGAAGTAAATGATGTACCATTTATGATAGTTTGTGAAGAAGCCCATAATTACGTTCCTAAAAATGGAAATGTTGGTTATGCATCATCAAAAAAATCTATTGAACGTATAGCAAAGGAAGGAAGAAAATATGGTATTAGCTTGATGGTTGTAAGTCAGAGACCAAGTGAAGTGTCTGATACAATTTTTGCCCAATGTAATAATTTTATAGCATTGAGATTAACTAATACGGCGGATCAATTATATATAAAAAATTTATTACCTAATAATACGAATGCGATAGCGGATGTATTACCAACATTACAGCCAGGTCAATGCTTAATAGTAGGAGATGCTAGTCCTATACCGGCAATAGTTCAATTGGATAAGCCAAATCCTGAACCACAATCGAAAAATGTTAATGTCTATGATACATGGTGTGAAAAGTGGAAAGCAATTGACGAAGATGGAACTATTACAATAAAAAATGTTTTGGAAAGATGGAGACGTTAACTTTTTAAATATCTTATTTATCAAATTAAATGTTGTAAAAGGTATGATTTGCCATATAAGTGAGGTGAAAAGAGTATGAAATTAAAAAAGCTTATGATTACAAACTACAGATGCTTCAAAGATGCAGAGATTGATTTTGATGATCATATCACATTGGTAGTTGGTAAGAATGGAGCTGGTAAGACTGCAATACTGGATGCAGTAGCTGTTTCAGTCAGTACCTTTCTATTAGCTATTGACGGTGGCGTCAGCAGAAGTATTTTAAAGCATGATGCCAGATATGAGTTTCATGATTTAAATGGAACGATTGATCCACAGCATCAGTTCCCAGTAAGTATTGTAAGTATTGGCGATTGCCTGGATCAGCAAAATGTGAAATGGATTCGTTCTCTGAATTCTGAAAGTGGCAAGACAACCATCAAAGGTGCAGGCGAATTGATAGGACTTGCAAAGAAAGCACAGAATCAGATCATGACAGGAGATAAGTCTCTGGTACTTCCTCTAATCTCTTATTATGGAACCGGACGTTTATATGCACAGAAGAAAGAAAAGAGAAAACTGAAATCTTTAACAGAGTTTAAACGTCAGGTGGGCTACGTGGATTGTATGGCGGCAGAGTCAAATGAAAAGCTGATGTTGAACTGGTTTCAGATGCAGACACTGAAAAGCCTTCAGGAGCAGCAGAAGACAGGGATACTGGACAGACCATTACTTCTGAAAACAGTCGAAAAGGCAATCAGTAGAAGTTTTGAGAGAATCAGCGGTGCACGAAATGCCAGCCTTATCTTTGATCTTGATACCCATAAACTGGTATTGGAATTTGAATCCGCAGATGGCAATGCACAGAAGTTTGCAATGGATGAGATGAGTGATGGATACAAGAACACCCTTAGCATGATCGGTGATATTGCCTATCGTATGGCAGTGCTAAATCCTACATTGGGGGATCAGGTGCTGGAAAAAACACCGGGTGTTGTACTGATTGACGAAATTGATTTACATTTGCATCCGCAGTGGCAGCAGACAATCTTAAGTGATCTCCATGCAATTTTCCCGGAAGTTCAGTTTATTGTCAGCTCTCATGCACCGGCAGTTATCGATTCTGTTCCAAGAGAGCAGATCCGGATTCTGGATCATGGAGGAATCTATATGCCTGCGGCACAGAACGATGGAAGAGATATGAATATTATAGACACAAAGTCGTCTCTGAATTTAGAGAAAATATTGAGAGGAGATATCATATGCGCTTAGAGAATATAGTATTAGATAATTTCAGAGCGATTGAACATACAAAAATGGACTTACATGGGAAGAGCACCATTATTTTTGGTGTTAATGGTACTGGTAAGTCTTCTGTTCTTCGTTCCATTGATTTATTATTTGCC
Organism: Dorea sp.; assembly: GCF_977044405.1. Lineage (NCBI taxonomy): Bacteria > Bacillati > Bacillota > Clostridia > Lachnospirales > Lachnospiraceae > Dorea > Dorea sp. Next base: position 138,446 of record NZ_CDRRQK010000001.1, on the reverse strand, counting down.
AATATTATCAACGGAATCGTAAATCGCAAGGAGTTAAAACAGAATTACACAATACAGTTAGAAGATATTCAGTATGGAAAAAAAGAAACGAAAATATCAACATTAATCAATTTGGAGAATGAAAATATAGAATACTATAGAAAAATGGTTCGTAATACTGGAAAAAGAAGCCATAATATAGATTCTTTAAAATGTATTGCAGATATTTTTCATAAACAGTATATCACAGATGAAGAACAAGGGAATATAGCTATTTTTGCAAATTACGGAACCAATAGGTTGGTGCTGGATATTCCATTGAGAATAAGAACGCATCATACGTTTGATATTTATTCATCTTTCGAAAAGGCTATTGAAAATAAAATAGATTTTCGGACTTTTTTTGAGTGGTATCGAAGCCAGGAAGATTACGAGAATGAACATAAGATAGAAAGTGGGGATTTGAATTATCAGGATCGTGCATTGAAAGCAGTAAGAATCGCAATTATGTCTATGCTGGATGATTGTAGCAATTTGAGAGTGGCTCGTAGACCTCGGTTGGAAATGAAGATTGATAAAGGAAATATTAGTTTAAATGTATCTCAAATGTCAGATGGTGAAAAATGTACGATGGCACTGTTTGGGGATTTGGCAAGAAGACTAGCTTTAGCTAATCCTACATTAACAAATCCATTATTGGGGGAAGGGATTGTTCTGATTGATGAGATAGAGCTACACATGCATCCATCTTGGCAAAGAAAAATACTTGGAGTGTTAAGGCAGACGTTCCCGAATATTCAATTTATCGTAACTACACATTCACCAATTGTATTAAGCGAGGCAAATGAAGACTATAATCTTTTCTTTATGCGGCGAGAAGAGAATGATATAAAAGTTCAGCAGATGCATCAATTAAATGGATATGATGCAAATGCAGTTTTGGAGCAGTTTATGGGAACACATGCTATTAATGTAGAAACCGAAAAATTTATCGAGTCTATTTATGAGGCGATTAAACGAGGTGATTATAGGATAGCAGAAGAAAAAATTGCAAAATTAGCTGAGATGACGAGTGATAATCAGCAAGATGTGATTATGGCAAGGATGGAGCTTAAAAGGAGAAGAAGATAATGCTGCATATTCTAAAAAACGAAGAACCACAATTTTTAACGGATTTCAAAAAGAAACATCCAAAAAAGGATTATGATAGTGAGGAATTTGCGCAATACCGTCCAGTATTGAAAGCAGAATTGATAAAAGAACAAAAGGGGTTGTGTGCATATTGTTGTGGGCGTATTACACATGAAAAATCTCATAATGAACATATCGAACCACGGCATCCAGGAAAATATGTAAGTAATCGTTCACTTGATTATACGAATATTGTTGCCTCTTGTAATACTTCAGAGACATGCGGAAATAAAAAGGAAAACCATTATGATCCGGAAAAATTTGTATCTCCATTAGATGAAAATTGTGAGGAAAAATTTACATATTATGCGAATGGCGAAATTGTAGGAGATAAATATACAATTGATCTGCTGAATTTAAATGCATATGAATTGAAAAATGCGAGAAAATCTGTGATGAGACAATTACAATATCTTGATAAGGAAACTATAGAGACATATTATATGAATGAGGAAAATGGAGAGTACCAAGCATATTACAATGTGATTAAATGGTTTTGGAAAACGATGTAGTTTAAAAATAAAAAAATATCATAAACAGTATGAAGCTCGGCATAAATAAACTTGAAGGTGAAACGATGGATTTACAAAATATACAAGATCAGTTAAATACTGAATTTTCAAAAGAAGATACCCGTATTATATTCTGGTTTGATGATAAAGGGGAATATGAAGACGAGGTATCGGAATTACAGCTGGACAATGCAAAACTACATATTCTTGATGGTACGAACTGGTTCTATTCAAAATGGTTATTGAACGAATCGGATACAGAGAGCAAGTATCTTGTATACGCACCATTCCCAAAACCAAGTGATGCAGAGAATCCGTTAGCTGATATGTATTATTACTCGGTTCCGTACTACACGGACCGAGTGTCTCAGATGTCACAGGAGATTGGAATTGACAACCGATTTAAAGAACATCTAGCACAGTACAGTAACTTCTGGAAAAATAAGAATCGTATTGAGAAGTTCAAAGAGCTTGGCATAGACCATTTCAATGTGGAAACCATTGATATTGGTCTTATTGCCGTGCTTACGGATGTGAAGACTCCAAATTTTGAAGAGATTACAAGACAGTTATTATTAAACGACAGCGAAGCATACATGAAAGCGCTTGAGGATAACGGACTTTTAGAAAAGTTCTGGGAATTATGTGAGAAGTATTTTGGATATCAGTCTGAAAATCCGAACGTAGATGATCTGGCAGCATGTATGCTTTTGACTTATGCATCAGTAGCGTTGAAAGATACATTGCCGGCTGTTTTGAAATCTTATGTATTGAAAAAGAAGAATGATGTGGTTGTATTTGTCCGAAATCTGATGGACAATGTACTTTATCAGGATGCTTATGATGTATTATCAGAAAAAGTGGACAAGACGTTACGAGTGGTAAGTAGAATCCGGTATGAACTGAAAAAGGATTCGGATAAATCGAAAGATCAGTCTGCACAGCTTCTGGACATTGTAAATTGTGATGCGTTCCGGGAATTAGACAATATTTTAATTGACTGGGCACTGGATCAGCTGAATGATGAGATTCTGGATGCTCAGATTGATGGTATGCACCTTGCACAGATTGCAGAGCAGCGAACAGCAAAGTCCTGCCATTTTGGAAGTGTATATAAAAATGAATATCAGGCAATCAAATATGCTTACCAGATGATGAAGGCGATATCTGTTCTGGAAGTGACCAGTGATATCAAGGATATGGTAGCTGATTATCAGAAACAAACATATTTGGTTGATTCTTATTATAGATGGTTTTACAGTGCCTATGATTGCATAGAAGAAACAGAGAGATTTTCACAGGTAAGAGAACGGATTGAGAATATGTATTCCTTTACTTATCTGCAGAAAGTAACACCGAAGTGGAATCAGGAATTGTCAGATAATCTGATGGCAGATACCGGATTAAAACGTCAGGAAGATTTTTATCGCAATTACCTGAAGGCTTATGAAGGAAAGAATCGTGTCATCATTATTATTTCTGATGCTTTTCGGTATGAGTGTGCAAAGGAATTGATGGAACGACTGGAATTAGATGAAAAGTGTACACCGAAACTGGACTGTATGATCAGTGGACTGCCTTCTGTAACATCAGTGGGAATGGCAAGTCTTTTGCCACATAAGGAATTACTGGTAGATGATAAGTTGAATGTTACAGTAGACGGACAGAGTTGTAGTGATCTTGCATCCAGAGATAAGATCTTAAAAGCACAGAATGAAAATAATGTGGCATTAGCTTTTGATGAAGTAGTAAGTGCCAATAAAGAGAAGATCCGTGAATTGCTGCAGAAGAAGAAGATCGTATATATTTATCACAATCAGGTGGATGCCCGTGGTGATAAGCCTGCCAGTGAAAATGAGGTATTTACGGCGTGTTCAGAAGCAATCGAAGAGATTCATAAGCTGATCAAGAAACTGACCGGTTATATATCAGCACCGAAATTCTTTATCACAGCTGATCACGGTTTTCTGTATAAGAGGGACAAGCTGCATGAATTTGATAAAGTATCGTATGACCGGGAAATCTGTGCATATTCCAACAAACGGTTCTTGCTTACAACACAAAAAGTAAGTCAACCGGGAATGAAATCTAGATGGATGACGTATATGGATAACATATATGTGACGACGCCGATTGGAGCGGATATCTTTAAAGTAGCTGGGGGAGGACAAAATTATGTACATGGAGGTTCTTCGCTTCAGGAGATGCTACTTCCGGTAATTGAACTGACAACGAACACTAGATCTGTTGTTTATGATTATGTGGATGTAATTTTGACTTCTGTGAACCGAAAAGTAACGAACCTGATTACTCACTTTGATTTTATCCAGACAGAGAAAGTAACTGATACCATGAAAGCAAGAAGTCTAGTGGCATACTTTACGACAGAAGATGGAGAAAAGATATCTTTTGATGTACCAATTGTGGCAAACAGTAGGGAAGAGGCACCGGAGAAGAGAACATTCCATGAAAAATTTACATTGAAGTCCAGAGAATATAAGTATGGTGATAAGTATTATTTGGTATTGGCAGATGCGAATGATGAGAAGAATATTCTGCAGCGGTATGAATTTATGATTGATATTGCTTTTGTGGATGATTTTGGGTTTTAATAAATGGTGTTTGGAAGGATAAAAATGGGTACAGCTGATAAAATTAGAGAACTTATAGAACAAACTGTAACAATTAAAGCAAATTTTCACTTGGAAAATAGTCTTAGCGTTTCTTCTTACGATTGGAGAAAAAGAGAAAAAAAGATAAATTATATGCAGGTTGAAAAAATAAATGATGATCCTGAGTTTATGAGATGGCGTGATGAATTAGTATTATCTTTGGCACAATTAAAAAAAGATGATTATATTGATGAAGTGATAAAGCTACTTAAAAAATTTGATGGTCTTACAGATAAGACAAAATTTGAACAAGTGGAATCTAAACTTAGCGTATTAAAGGAGCATATAGACGAATACATAATAAATTCAAATAATTTAACAATCGTTGATGAACGTGTTCAGGAAAAAGAGCTATTAAACAAAATATTGAGAGCTGTTTCAAAATTACAAAAAAATCATTCATATAATTTACAGAGCAGTGAAAATGAAATGAATGATTATATTCGTGATATTTTGGACGAAAGTTATGAAACAAAAGATCAAACAAGGCAAGGAAAATCAGAAGAGGAAACTGATGCGGGTGAAGTAGATATTCAACTCTATATAGATGGAATTCCGGGAGTAATGATAGAGGGATTAATTTTGGACTCAGTGTCAAAAGAATATTTAGATAATCATATTAGGAAAGTGCTTGTAAACTATGATCCCAATGGTTGTCCATATGCATTTGTGATAATTTATTATAAGGGTAAAAATTTAAAAGGATTTTATGATAGGCTTGTTGTACATTTAAATGAATTGAAATTTCCATATGAACGTTTAACGGAAATTGTAGATGTCGATGTTGAATATGCAGAATTAAAACATGCTCAAACTGTATTACTAAGGAATGATAAAAAAATCCGTGTGCATTTTTATGCTGTGCATATTGTCTGATTAAGGGATATTGGAGTACATTCCTAAGAGGTGAATTTATGGAAATTAAGTATGCTGAGAAACCAGAAAAATGGCCAGACAATGCTAGAGAATATGTATTGGATAGAGTATTGAAGGCAACAGAAGAATTTCGTGATAATCCGAGTTACATTACGAAAGAACGGTTGCTTTCGTGGATTAGTGATTATGATTTGAATCAGCGCTCCTATTTAGGACGATATAGAGTAACTGAATATGAAGTGTCCATAATCAATACACTTTATTTTTACGGAGCAATGTCAAATATAAATGCGTTGAAAGCATATTTATATGAATTGGTTGGTGAAACTGCTAGATTGCAAAAAAATATGGCTTATATGTCTGAAGTTATTAATGAAAAAGAAGGAATCGGTATTGCGGTATATGAACAAGGATTAATGCTGCAACTTAAATTGTATTATTTTTCGTATTTAAAATTTACGGTAGAAAAAAACAAGAGTTTCTCAGAACAATTGATTTCTATAGTAGAGGATAGTATGAATCTTTCAAAAACAGCAGAAGAGATTGATACAATAACTAATGCATATGTCAATTTGTTAAACGATATAAGTTATATGCACGGAAATTTAAGAGATGGAATATGGAAATTTGAACGAGATGAGCTGAAGAAACTTTTCGCATTAGAAGCAAGACTTATTGAATTAAATAAGCAGTCTCCAGTTGTAAGACCTTTAAAAGGTGTTCTTATGACACAATTAAGTAACTTTATATTGAAATCGAGAAATAACTATAATGAGGACTATATTTGTAAGTATATATCAGAGGACGTTGCGCGAGAATCCATAAAAAACCATGAGATTTGGATGCGAAAGACACAAGATCTTAATGATGAGAGAGAACAAAAGGTTATTCCGGAGTTATTTGAAGATTCATCATGGATTAAGGTGAATTGGGCCAAAGATATTGATTTTACAGCGACAAGAACATATTATGTTTCTTCATTTAGTAAATCATATGATAATCCAGATATGCAGGAGGATTATGGTAAGTGTGTATATGGATACAAAGGAGATCGATTGGTGGAGCTTTTAGCTCCAATAGGTATACACCATTTGAAAAGGAAAGATAATGCTGATGCAAGTCTGCCGTTAAGAACAACAAGACCATTTCTGTCACAGGTAATTGCATTTGATGTTTTATATGATCGGGATGCAGCAAAACAGGAATTGAACTTTTTGATGGATGTTATCGACAAATTTAAAATGTCAAATCAAGACAAAAAGAAATTTTTAGAGGAAATATTACAATATTGGATATTATCAGTCAAAGATTCAAAATGGGAAAAAGAACGAGAACGTAGGTATGTTTTGTTTATATATTTAGAATACGATTATAAAGAAATGGAAATAGATGATGGGTGGTTAAAATTGAAAACATCAATTTTTCTATTACCTGATTTTATTTTAGGTAATAATCCATCCAAAATAGAAATTCAGCGACAAATAGATGGAAAGAGAAAAGGAATTTCTATGAAAGATTATATCTTTTGCAAAAATTGTTTATCAAGAGATTATGATGCGATTATTGCAAATGTAAATAAATGTCCAATATGTGGTTCAACCAATATTGAGAATGTTTATCTAAGAGACGAAGAAGAGGTATAAAGAATAGGGGATAGAAATGGAAAATATTAAATCAGATGGATTAAATGAAACAGAAGACAAGCGAGAAGAAATAAAACAAAAACTCCGTCAATACTATGATGGTCGCATTGTCCGGAAGGATTTAACAAAATCCATCCGTGAAGGCGCTAATGTTCCAGTTTATGTACTGGAATATCTCCTCGGACAGTACTGTAATTCCGATGATGAAGAGATCATTGAAGAAGGTGTAGAGAACGTAAAGCGTATTTTGAGAGATAACTATGTGCGTCCAGATGAGGCACAGAAGATTCTCTCTCTTTTGCGTGAAAGAGGCAGCTATACAGTAATTGACCGTATCACGGTTGTACTGAATACAAAAGAAGACCGCTACGAAGCTACATTCTCGAATCTGGGCGTGAAAGGAATTCCGATTCATCCGGATTATGTGAAAGACTATGATCGTCTGCTCTGTGGTGGTATCTGGTGTATTCTGCAGATGGAGTATGAATTTATAGAAGAAGATAAGAAAAATACCCAGCCAATTCGTATCCGTAAGTTGACACCAATTCAGATGCCGCATGTGGATATGGATGAAGTAAGAAATGGAAGAAAAGCATTTACAAAGGATGAATGGATGGATGTTCTTCTCCGTTCGACTGGATTGGAGCCGGAAAGTTTCAGTGAGAGAGCAAAGTGGTTATTGATTGCTCGTATGATTCCGCTGGTAGAGAATAACTTCAACCTTTGCGAGTTAGGGCCACGTTCTACAGGTAAATCTTACATATATGAGCAGATTTCTCCGAACAGTATTCTGGTTGCCGGAGGACAGACAACGGTTGCTAACCTTTTTTATAATATGTCCAATCATACAGTAGGTCTTGTTGGTATGTGGGACTGTGTGGCTTTTGATGAGGTTGCCGGGATTAAGTTCAAAGATAAAGATGGTATTCAGATCATGAAGGGATACATGGCATCTGGAGCATTTTCGCGAGGAAAGGCGGAGATTCAGGCAAAGGCTTCTATGGTATTCGTGGGAAATATCAACCAGAGTGTAGATACCCTTCTGAAGACTTCCAGTTTATTTGATCCATTCCCACCGGAAATGGGAACAGATACAGCATTCCTGGATCGTATGCATTGTTATATTCCGGGCTGGGAGATTCCAAAATACAGACCAGATTCATTCACCAACGATTATGGATTTATCACGGATTATCTGTCAGAGTTTATGCGTGAACTTCGTAAGGACAGCTATAGTGATCTGATGGACAAGTATTTCAGTCTTGGAAACAACCTGAATCAGCGTGATACTATTGCAGTCCGCAAGATGATTTCCGGATTTACAAAACTGTTGTATCCGGATGGAGAAGTAACAAAAGAAGAATTACGTGAGATTGTGGAGATTTCACTGGAACTTCGCCGCAGAGTAAAAGAGCAGCTGAAGAAGATCGGAGGCATGGAGTTCTATGATGTGAACTTCTCTTATACAGATAATGACAGCTTTGAAGAGCATTACGTTTCTGTTCCAGAGCAGGGCGGCGGTAAGCTGATCCCGGAAGGTATGGGAAAACCAGGATCTGTTTATACCGTTTCAAAATCAAAGACAGGTATGATTGGTTGCTATATGTTGGAAACACAGATGATGCCTGGAAATGGAAAGCTGACCTGTACCGGTATTGGATCAGGAAAAGAGCCGAAAGAGGCAACAAATACAGCATTTAATTATCTGAAAGCCAACGGAAACCGCATTTCTGGTCAGATCAGTACCACTACAAAGGATTATATTATCAATTACCAGGATATGCAGGGCATTGGAATGACAGGAAACCTGGCATTGCCGACGCTGATTGCAATCTGTTCTGCAGCACTTGGCAAGACACCGTTGAACAGTCTTGCAATTCTTGGTGAGATCAGTATCGGAGGTACTCTGATCAAGGTAGATGAGCTGGCAAGTACTCTGCAGGTATGTCTGGACAGTGGAGCAAAGAAGGTATTACTTCCAATTACGTCAGCGGGAGATCTGGGGACTGTACCATCTGATCTGGTGGGAGCATTTAGCCTGATTTTCTATTCCTCCGCAGAAGAAGCAGTATTTAAAGCACTTGGTGTGGAATAAGGATTGAACACAGCACAATAACAGACAAGAAGGTGATGAGTTATTTTTGAACAGGATTTTGAAGAGATGCTTACGAGACACCAGGCATCTTTGGACGATAGAAAGAAATTTACTGCATTGGTAAAAGACTTATTTCCAGATCAGGCGAAGAATGTCAATCTATTGCTGATGGCATATAATATGGGAATTGCACAGGACATTCAGAGTGCATCCCATATCAATAATACTTTTGCTTTCCGATATGTGAAGCAACTTATGGATGATTTTGGCATGAGTCGTGTCAATGCAGACTGGATTGTATCGGTATGGTGCTCCTGCTATGGAAGAAAAGTTCTTGGAAAAGCTTGTGACATTTCCATTCAGAAGCAGGGAAACGGACCGGCGATTCAGGGAGAACAGTTATCTTCTGGCAGATCTTATGGGGATCTTTTTACATATGAGAAAAGCCACAGGGGAAAGGGGCTTGCAGTGACTGGATTCCGCGGGGATAAAAATAAGACGATTATTTTCCAGAACAGATCCGGGAATACACCGGTAGTGGAGATTGCAGATGACAGTTTCAGTAATTCTCCGACAGAGGAAGCCATTCTGACAGAAGGAATAGCATATATTGGACGAAATGCTTTTTCATGCTGTAACAAATTGCATCAGGTGGTGTTACCGATCAGTATCGAAGAAATTGAAGATTCAGCCTTTGAAAACTGTAGTAATCTCAAATCAATATCATTGCCAATGGCATTGAAGACAATCGGTGATGGCGCGTTGAAAGGAACTGGCTTGCGGACCATCGAGATCCCGAAGAGTGTGTTCTGGTTGGGCGATGGACTGGTGGCAGATTGTCAGTCAATGGAGCATGTGAAGATTCCGGAGAATATAGGAAGAATTTCGGATCGTATGTTTGAAGGCTGTACGAATCTGAAAAAAGTGGAATTACATGAGAAACTGGAAGCCATCGGTGAACGTGCATTTTTCGGCTGCAGTTCTTTGGATTTTATTGTGATTCCGGACAGTGTAAAGCAGATTGGGCAGGACGCATTTACCAATACAGACAAGCAGTTTATTATTCAATGTTCTTTTGGCTCTTATGCAGAAGAATATGCAAGAAAGAACAAATTCAAATATCAGCTGGTATAGTATAAGTTTCAGATTGTCGTCTGCTATGCGACAACGAAATAGAAGATTTACGGTATATTGACTGGGTAAAGAGGTGAGAGGATGGGACTTTTTGATGCACTATTTGGAAATCGGAACCAGATCCCTACAGTGACAACGATATTGCCGGATGCAGCAAGGCAGGAGATTATTGCTGGCAGACTTCCAATTTTAAATACAGACAAACTGTTCCTGAAACGTGGAGAGAAGATTCATTTTATTGATAAGGCAATCAATATGGAACAGAAGACAGTGAAAGAGTTCCGTCATGTGGGTGGAAGTGCCCCAGGATTATTTGAGGGAACCAGATGGAGTTCCGGAAGAGGAAGAACGATCGAGCATACAGAACTTGTGCAGCACCGGGGGATTTTATACATAACGAATCAGAGAATTGTGTTTCAGGCAATGGAATGGGGATTTGACAAGACCTATCGTTATCTAACCGCAATTACTCCATACAGCAATGCCTGCGAGATGCAGTTTGGAAATAAATCCTATTGTATGGTCGTGGCAGATGGAAGTGTAGTGAATCAGGTATTGCAGTTGATCAAACAAAGGAGGCAGGTACCGTAATGGAAGGACAGTTAAAAAATGGAATGATTCTCACTTCGGAGAGTGGAAATAAGTATGAGGTAGTCAGTCTCTTGGGAGCCGGTGGACAGGGAGAAGTCTATGATGTGAAATGTAGCGGTAATCATTATGCATTGAAATGGTACTTTAAGGGCAGTGCAACAGAGCGTCAGAAAAAGATTCTGGAAACGATTATCGCAAAAGGTTCACCGGATGAAAGTTTTCTCTGGCCTATGGAATTGATTGTGCCGGCGAAAAGTGATCTGTATGGTTATATCATGCCCCTTCGACCAAAGAATTATAAGAGTATCGTAGATCTGATGAAGAAACGTGTGAATCCATCTTTTTATACACTCTGCAGAACTGCTTTTAATCTGACCAGAGGATATCAGAAGCTACACGCTATGGGAGCAAAGTATCAGGATATTTCTTTCGGGAATCTGTTCTTTAATCCAGATAATGGAGATGTGCTGATTTGCGATAATGATAATGTATCTTTTGATAACAGCAAACCGGGTGGAGTTCTTGGTACACCGGGATTTATGGCGCCAGAGATTGTAAGAGGAGAAAAACGACCATCCAAAGATACAGACCGATATTCACTTTCCGTGCTGTTGTTCTATCTTTTTATGGTGAATCATCCACTGGAAGGAAAGCTGGAAGCAAGTATTCGTTGTATGGATATGGCAGCCAGAGTGAAACTGTATGGCACAGATCCAGTGTTTATCTTTGATCCGAATAATAAGACGAACAGACCGGTAAAAGGAATCCATGATAATGCAATGATTTACTGGCCGTTGTATCCAGAAAAGCTGCGTCAGATGTTTACCAGAGCATTTACAGTTGGACTGAACGAGCCAAGTAAACGTATTACGGAGCCGGAATGGATGACGTTATTCTCTAACATGATGAGCGGAATGTTACAGTGTTCTTGCGGTGCACAGCTCTTTTATGATGAAGATCTGGAAGCAAAGGGTGTGGTACATACCTGTTGGAATTGCGGAAAAGCAGTGCAGGTACCAAATAAAATTATTATTGGAAAGAACCGGGTGCTGTTAAATCAGAATACGAAGCTGTTACATCATCATGTTTACGATGATTTTGATATGGATATCGTAGTCGGTTCGGTGGTTCAGAATCCGAAGAACCCGGCACTCTGGGGAATCCGGAATGAAGATAAGGTGAACTGGACTTACCAGAAAGCAGATGGCACGCAGATTCCGGTTGCCCCAGGAAAGACAGCTGGAATTGCAAAAGGTGTAAAGATTTTATTCCCTGAATCAACAGGGGAGTTCAAATAAGGATTGAGAAAATAATAAAAGCACATGTGGGAGGGATTTACCATGGAAGTATTACAAAGACCAGGTGGAGAGTTAGCAACAAGACCGATTCATTTCTTTTGGGTAGTGGATTGTTCCGGATCTATGTATGGAGAGAAAATCGGAATCGTAAACAACACGATTCAGGAGTGCATACCGGAAATGCGCTCAGCAGCAGACAATAATCCAAATGCACAGCTTTTGATCCGTGCATTACAGTTCTCATCAGGAGCAAGTTGGATCACATCCAGTCCAGTGCCGGTAGAAGATTATGGATGGGAAGATATGGATGCCAATGGCCTGACAGAACTGGGAAAGGCGTTTGATCTTCTGGCCGCACAGTTAAGTATCCCACCAATGCCGGAGAGAGCACTGCCGCCGGTTATTGTACTTCTTTCAGACGGACAGCCGACAGATGATTATAAAAAGAGCATGGAAAAATTGAAAAAGTTGCCGTGGTTCCGAAAAGCAGTGAAGATTGCAATCTCCATCGGACAGGACGCAGACGACGAAGTATTGATTGAATTTACTGGAAATAAAGAACTTGTTCTGCAGGCAAATAACGCAACAGAACTGGCAAAAATGATTAAATGGGCATCTACAACAGCTTCTATGGTATCAGCACCATCAAGTAAGCCAATGAATTCGGATGCGGCATCTGCACCTGCAGCATCCGCATCCACGCCTGCAGTTGCATCAGGAGCTTCCGTAGCAGCTTCAACACCGGCAGATGATCCGTTTGCACCGGCAAATAATGGGGCACCACTGGTACTTGATATGAGTAATATTCCAAATCCAGATGAGTTCGATGAAGGAGCTGTCTGGTAAGAAGAGGAGGAGTCGGATGAAACGCTATATATGTGACGGAATCGTCAAGGGTGCGACTCACGTAAGAAACCAAATGCCATGCCAGGACAATAAGCGAATTGCAGAAATATCAGATAAAATTGCGATCATCGCAGTTGCAGACGGCCATGGAAGTTCAAAATGTCCCAGAAGTGACAGAGGTTCCATGATTGCTGTTAATTCTTTCTATGAAGTCATGAAGAACTATCTGAAAATCTATGGGGAAGACGAAGCAGGACTTTCTAATCTGATCACTTTCCTTAACCGGGAAGGGGATATGCGGTTTGCTCAGGATGTATGTGAAGAGTGGCAGGCAAGAGTGAAACAGTCTTTTTATAAAAATAAAGTAGATGGAATGACCGATGAAAAAGGAAATATTAAGTGGTCGTCCGTATTTTCTCTGTACGGAACGACACTGCTTGGAATGCTGGTGACTGACAGCTTTGTATTTTCCTTCCAGATCGGAGATGGAGATATCAGTGTTGTGACAAAAGAAGAAGTCGAACTACTGGTAGAACCGGAGAAATTCCTTGGAACAGAAACACATTCCCTGTCAAAACCAGATGCCTGGAGAAAAGCAGTGGCATCGGTACGGAGACGGGAGATGGAGAGCGAAGAGCCATATATGTATATTCTTTCTACAGATGGATTTGCCAACAGTTATACTTCTGATGACGAGTATCAGAAGACATGTAAAGACTATCTGCAGATGCTTCAGGAGCATGGAGCAGACACAGTGCAGGCAAATTTGAAGAACTGGCTGATGGAGACCAGTGAGCTTGGGTGTGGAGATGATATTACGGTAGTGATGGTGTATTTTGTCAAAGAGTAAGGGAGTCGCAGGAGAATGATTGTAGATCGCTATTATTATCATCAACTGAATAAACAAGAGCAGGCGATCTATAAGGCATTTTATAATGGTGCAATGTTACATCAGGAGATTATTCTAATTCCAGTACAAGGAAAATTTGACCAAGAGAGTTTTGGACGCATATTCATGGCAATGACGAGGGATAATCCATTGATTTATTTTCTAAATCAGTCAGCTTGTAGCATTGCTAATGATATGTTTGGACATGTTGCAATTTGTCCACAGTATTTTTTTGCGAAAGAGAAGGTAAAAGAATATAATCGGAAAATAGAAAAAGTGGTGAATGGACTTGCAGGACAACTGCGTCTGCTTGAATGTAATGATTATGAAAAAGAACTTCGGGTGCACGACTGGATTTGTCAGAATGTTGTGTATGATTATGAAGGAATGGATAAGAATAAAGTGTCCAGAGTGATTGCTTCTCATAATATCCTTGGTGTTTTTGCATATCATAAAGCTCAGTGCGAAGGAATTGCAAAGGCAGTGAAAGTTCTTTTAAATGCGGTTGATGTGAAATGTATTGTTGTGACCGGCGATTCAGTAAAAAGCGGACAGAGTGTGCCGCATGCATGGAATATTGTGGATATTGAGGGAGAGCCGTATCAGTTGGATGTTACCTGGGATATGGGTGCAATGGAGCAGAGTAAGGATCAAATAGCACATGATTATTTTAATTTGACAGATGAGTTAATGAATTCTGATCACAAGGCAGATGGTGATTTACCGGAATGCAAAAGTAAAAGGGCGAATTATTATGTGCAGAGAGGATGCTCTTTTCAGATGAGACACCGGCTTATGGCATATATAGACTGGTTGATTGAGCAGAATGAACGGATATATGAATTTCGGGTGGAAGGAAAACTGAATAAAGATGGCATAGAGCGGGAAGCAGCTGAGCATATTGTGAGGAGATTACACGAGCAAGGAAGAAGTAATGCTAGAATAAAAACGTGTTCTAACAAAGAACTTGGAATATACCGGATAGAAATATCTTGAAGAGGTTGAAGATATGCTAGAGTTAGAGAGTTACGAAATTGAATTCTTCTTATGTACGTTGTTGACTCAATATATACTTTTCAAATTTAGGAAAAATCATAATCACGGATCAAATATAGAGCAATTAAAAAGTATTAAGAATATCGAGGAAAAGAATGAGTAAATATGATGAAGCAAATATAGATAAAATAATAAAACCAATAAATATTCCAGGGATAAATGCGGCATTATCACAATTTGCAGGAATATATGATTCAAAGATGATGAAAGAAGTTTCAGATATTGCGAGAAATTCGATATTGACAGAAACACAGAGAATGTTTAAACCATTACATATGGAATCGCTCAGCATGATGGAAAATTTAATGACAAATCAAACTGCGTGGATGAAAAAATATGATTTTACAGAAATCAAAAGTTTTACAGAGAATATGAGTAATGCATTAGGAGTGAATAATTATAATATCGGTGGAGCTGTTAGAGCGTTAAATGAAATGGTGGAACCACTAAAGATATCAGCAAGTATTTCGGGCTTATCGACAATAATGCAAGAAGCTGGCAGTGTATCTTTTATTTCTCAGAGTTTGAAAAATAACTCTGCTTTTTCTGCCTTATCAGAAAAAGCATTGGAAGATATAAATATAAATTTACTAGGAAGAGTTACAGATCAAGTTTTTTCTGAATCCGAAGAATGGAATATTGATACAGTGTCAGAAACTATTGCAATGGAATATGAAAAAGCAACGGATATTTCTTCGAATAAAGAGAATCAGAATTTACCAATAACTGAAAAGCGAAAGATAGATGCAAAAGAAATACGAGAATGGTTGAGTTTTATTATGACAATCATATCATTTGTTATGGGAATTACGAATTCTTCAGCAACAACGATAAATAATTACAATTATACACAACAGGTTAATAATTATTATGTTGTCGGTATGGGATATGATGTAAAGAAGCTAAATACGACTAAATATAGAATCATTAATAGAGAATCCATTGTACGTTTGAAACATGACTGTCATTCGATTGTAATTGAAAAACTTGAGGAAGGGCAAGTTGTTAGAATTATAGATAAATATAAAAAGTGGAGACAGATTATTTGGGAAAATGAAGACGGCGAAGAATGCATGGGCTGGATTCAAAATTATAAATTAACTGAGTTTAAAATACCTAGAAATAAATGATGATTTTTTTATGAAATAGAATCTATATATGAAAAGGAAGTATTATGTGTGGCAGATATTATATTGAATCCGATATGGCAGATGAAATTGAAAAAGTAGTGAATGACATAGATCAGCGAATCCGACATAAGCATTTCATAGGCGATATCCGTCCGACAAATGTTGCACCAGTCATTGAAAAATCAGAGTATGGAATGAAACTGGATATTTGCAGATGGGGATATCCGTTGTCACAAGGAAAGAATACGGTCATCAATGCAAGGGCGGAATCAGTTATGGACAAACCGGCTTTTCGGAATGGAATTCAATATCATCGTATTCTAATTCCGGCAAGTGGATTTTATGAATGGAATCGTTTAAGAGAGAAAAATACATTTTCTAGATATGATGCATTGATATTGTACATGGCTGGATTCTGTGATTGGTTTGAAAATGAACTACGATTTGTGATTTTAACTACAGCAGCAAATGAATCTATGAGAAAAGTACATGACCGTATGCCGTTGATACTGGAAAAAGAACAACTGTCAGATTGGTTTGATGACAGAAAAATGGAACAGATTTTGCATCAGGTACCGGTTCAATTAAAACGAGAGACAGAATACGAGCAACAGAGTTTATTTTTATAATGATTCAGAAAAGAGAGTGAAAAATGTAAATATTTGTTGATGCAGATGCCTGTCCAGCAGTGAGAAAAAAAGAAAATTTATTAAATAAATAATTAAATAAAAAAAAGCGAGAAAAGGCGGTGTAATTTCACTGCTTTTTTGTTTTGAAACTGAAAATATTAAAATATATAGAGCTATATCAGTTTTTGATTTGCCACCGGAAAATTAAACTGAAAGTTTAATGACACATGACGAAGAAAGGAATATTCTTATCTTATCATTTGCGTGAGGTGTTAAGATGAAGTTTGAAAAGATCAGTCAAGAAGATAGAGAAAAATTAGAAAGAAGGCTCTACAAAACAATTGTAGAAGAATTTAGAACAGAAAAGATAAAAGATGGATATTATAAATATATTGTTAGTTTACAGGGATTTAAGTTTGTAACTGATATAACGGACAATGAATTAAAAGAATCCATAAGTATAGCGGTTGATACTATGGAGGAATTGAAGAAAATAAATAATAACGATGGAATGAATAAAAAGAAATTGAAAGAAATACAAGATAAGGAGCATAGAGGGGAACCTTTTGAAACATTAAATATATGGAATGCAATAGCAACGGAACAATTAAAGGAATTGCTTAATAGAGCTTGTGAAGTACAGAGAGTTGCCGGCGCATGGGCAGCTCTGATTGCGGGGCCGACAGTGATGAGTGCGATTGATATTGTTTATGAAACGGAAGTAGATGAGTTTGATAATGAGGAATTATATACACAAGGGGCATATTTTATCCTCAGAGCAATTATGAAAATGCATGGGACTGAAATATAAAGAAAAGAGAATAGTAAAATGAGATCAGTGTTTAATAAAAGCGAATATAGAAGATTGAGGCATAGACCTGTCAGGATTATTCAATTACTCATGGATGATATAAAATGCTGCATAGAAAGAATAACAAAAGGATACTGTTCAAAAGATGTGAATAATATAGACATCTGGTTTTTAAACATTATTCCGGATATGTTGCAAAGTTTAATGGACAAAAAAATGGGTGTTCCAAAGGAGATTTATGATAATTATGAAAATGTGGAGAATGGAATAGAAGTAGCAGCTGATGAATGGAAAAAGATTTTGGAAAAGATGATTTTGGAGTTTAGATGCATTTTGCGCCATCCAGCGGTCGCAAATGCGTTTTAGAACGGCCGCTCTGCGGAGCATAACGGCCGCCTGCTTTTAGTTAATTGACCACCACTTATCGAGTGTTGATCTTGATAGTGTAGTGTTTTGTGACTCGTTTCATAATAGAATTAGCTGACACTTCATCATTGAGAATCATTGCCTTCCAACTAGCTGGATCTCGCTGTGAGCATACAATGGTGCTTTTTCTTTGTTCATTGCGTTTTTCAAGCAGTTCGAATAGGATCTTGATCTCACGTTCATCTGTAATGGTATGAAGAAGAAAATCGTCCAGAATAATTAACTTCCATTTGAGATACTTCTTCATTTTACGAGTGTATTTATCGTAATCCTGTTCTTTTAAGGCGACCATACTCTCCAACAGTTCTTCGCTGTGGAAGTAACCAACGTTATACCGATTACAGGCTTTAATGCCGATAGCCTTTGCAAGATAGGACTTTCCAGCATCAGATTCACCGAGAATGCAGAGATTATAGCCTCTTTCAATGAAGTCCAAGGAAGAAAGCATCTCTGTTATGCCTGATGGCAGATACTCTCGTTTATCAGAATCAACGCAGTCTGCCAGTTCTTCAGGAGATCCTTTTAGGTGTGCAGCTGTTAACCGATTCTTTAGTGTTGTACTGACTTTTTCTTGAAACTGTGGACCAATCAATTCTGCGATCATTGTAAGACGATCCATTTCAAGAAATCCAGGTCTGTGATACAGATCATCCAATGTAGCCGCCATTGTTGAAAGCTTCAGTTCATTTAATTCATCAACAAGCTCATTCATGAGTTTAGTTCCGGTAAGCATCAGTCATCCGCCTCCTCTCGCATTTGATCTGCAAGAGCTTTGCTGCGGGATAAAAGAGTGTCAATACTGGATGCCTCAGGCGGCATTACATATCCACCACGTACAGGTTCCTTCTTGGATGGAGATGGATACCGGTATCCAGCCTCGCCGAGATCATCTGCAACTACAGATATCGTATTTTTGATGAATGTATATTTCTGCTTGTTTAATGCAATAGCCTGCTTACAGCATTCCTCCAGGGCTTTGTTACTGTATTTCTTAGTGAAATTCAGAATGCCAAGACACATGCGGTAGGTCTGGACTTCATACAGCCTGGATTTAAGAACAGTGCGGATAACGGTTTCCGTATTCTTTCCAATAAGCTGTGCTTTTTGGATAAAGAAGGGACCATTCCACTGGGTAAATCCTTTATAATTATCTGGCAAATGCTCCGGATTTGTAGACCACTGGCCTTTTCTGGTGGCTCTGGGCCATTCACAAAGGAATTCACCGGAAAGAGAATAAATACGAACAACAGTTGAAGATGCCTTAATAGATACTTTCTTATGCAAAAACGCTTTATCTACGCTATAATAAGCATTGTCAAAGCGTACGTGGAAGTCACTTGACACCTTTGCCGTTTTTCTCTCCATGTACTCGTAATGCATGGAGGGAAGCGGCATCAATTCAAGTTTCTCTTCTTCCCAATAATAGTATCTGTTATGTTCTTTCTTTTTGAATGGCTCCTTATTCAGAGCCTCCAGTTCATTCCAAAGATCCTTATTAAACTGTTCCAATGAGAAATACTGACGTTCTTCCAGCTTATGGAAAAATCCTTTTTCAAGAATGCCTACTGCGTTTTCTACAGAACTTTTGAACTTCGGTTTTCGAACTTTTGCCGGAAGGATGGCGGTGCCATAATGATCCGCCCAGTCGGCATAGTCCTTGTTTAATTCCGGTTCAATCCAGTCCTGATTTACGATGACTGCCTGCTTGCAGTTATCACATACAACCAATGCAGGTACACCGCCGAAATAATCAAGGGCATGGTTATTGACTTCAATCCACTGTGGTTCCTTTGTTGAGAGCATCCCTTCAGCGTAAATGTACTGGGAATACGGCAGAATCGCTACAAAAACAACGATTGGCAGTATTTCTCCTGTGAGAGGATCCCTCATGGTAAACGTCTGTCCTGCGAAATCCACTTCCATCTTTTGAGCGATCACGGCATCAAAGTGGGAAGTCTCATAATTCTCTTCGCACCATTTGTTGTAGAGTTCGCAGTACTGCCGATACTGATAAAACCGCTTTCCTTCTTCAGCACATTTTTTAGAGTATCTGTTCCATAGGAAAACTAAAGTCATGTTTTTTCGTGTTGCCATGAGCTTTGCATCTGCTTCATAGTCAGGATACTCTATATTTTCATTACGACCTCCAGATCCCGGTACGGAACCATACACAAGTTCAGCGATTCCATAATTCGTAATACCTGGTGGGAGGGGATAAGAAAGTGACTCGCATTTATCAAATGCTCTTAAGAAGTCGTTCACCCCTGATTTGCTTGCACCCAGCTGTCTGGCAATTTCGCTTCCCGAAAGAGAAAGCGCATAATGTTTGATAATGATGTTCTTGTAATCCAGCATACATTATCCTCCTGTAATAAATGTATTTTCATCCATTGGATGAATACACTTATTATCACTGAGGCTGTGTTAATAATCAAAGGGGAGACGACCGTTCAGCTTCGCATTTCGGCCGTTTTGCTCCGCAAAGCCGGCCGTTGGGATGTGCCATATGCATTTAGAGAAGCAGACGAGGAAAAGTGTAGCAAACGTAATGTTTCAGAAGATCAGGGCGAGGAGCAATATTTACTGAAAGAGAAAGAAATTGCTAAGTATATAGATGCGTGTAAGAATGATGCATTTGTATTGTTTTCTAAATACTTTTTTGATTTGTGGATATAAAATAAAGGAATAGTTTAAAGAGAGTTTTAGTATAATTGTGTAAGACGCCCCCTGTTGTGGAAAGACAATAGGGGGCGTCTTACATGTTATCGCCATGCGTTCATAAGGAGCTGCCAGTGGCAGGTCCTTAGGTCTTGTAGATTATTCATTTTTGACTATTAACGGAGCCGAAATACGGGAAGGAATATAACTGTTTGTGTGTTTTACATAAATAAACAGTCGATCGTACATATGAAATGTCGCAAATAATAAGTGATATTTAGATGAAAGATAGCGTTGCCCGCCAGTAAGATAGAATAGCGGGATAGCAATAGAATTTGGTCTGGAGTCAGGATAAACAGCCAAAGATTTTGCGGAAGCCAAAGGTTTCACATAAATAATGTCTGTAATATCTGGAAAACCATGGATCTGAATTAAATGTTTTGTGGTTGGTGTAAAAAAATTTGTTTGCTGCATTGTTTTGAGTCTCCTTTTTTAGAAAATTAAATTTAAATTGTTACATTAATAGTGTGTATTATTTAGTAAAAATGTTAGATTTGTGGACAAAATTAGAGGATTCAGACGTGTGGAGATAAAAAATTTTGTCCACAAATTTGCAAGAAATGTAAAAGTAAGGGACAATATATGTAAATACAAAAGAAGAGGCTGTAACTTATTGGTTTACAAGGGTATAAATAGAACGACAATATAGTATACTAAAAGTTTAATGACTATAGAGGTAGAAGGTGTTAAATTATATTTGCAGTTTAAAATCCTTGTACAAGAAAAGGAGGTTAAATTATGGATGCACCATTAGTAAACGCGATAGAAACAGGAAAGAACATTAAGCGATTGAGAGAAGAAAAAGGGATTACAGTAAAGGAACTTCAGAAAGTCTTCGGATTTGATACCCCACAGGCAGTTTATCGCTGGCAGAGAGGAGAAACCCTTCCTTGTCTGGATAATTTGTTAGTATTGGCAAAAATTTTAGATGTGCAGGTAGAGGACCTTATTATTCAGAATCGAAATGAAAACGAATAGGTGTACATATGAAGAAAGAATATAAGTTAGTGGGAAAAGTTACAATCCCAGAGAAGAAACGTAAGGAAGTAAAAAGTATAATACAAAAAATTTTATATATGGGTGGAATAAGAGAAAAAGAAATCATAGAAATTGATGGCTGGCAATGCATAACGGCTGGAATACCAAAGTGGAATTTGCGAGAGGTTATTAATTTTAACTATAATAAGTTTACTAATACGAGTTATGAAGCAGGTCGGTTATATTTAAAATCTGGATCGATAAAAAATCCATGTAATCATAATAAGGAATATGATTTTGTTATGAATTTAATCCGAGTTGTATTAGAGAGTTATTCGACAACACCGTGTTATTTGTGCTGTGATAATATACCGTGCTTCATTGAGGATTATACACGGGTAATAAAAGGAATGTTTGGGAAACAACTTTCTTTTCCAAATAGAAATAAAATGTGGAAGATGTATTACGTTTTACACAAAAATGGTTGTGACAATATAACAGCAAGAGAAATTTTAGAGACAGCAAGAACTACAGAGGTAGAGGAGTCTGCAGTAGGACATTTTCTTACAGTATTTTGCGTGGGAAGTAATGAACCTATCGTTCCAAGAAATTTTTGCAGAATAGATAAGAAAGAATTTGGAAACAGCTTTACACTTAATATTTTAGAAAATATTCGACAGTCTATGGAAGAATTGATAAATACAGAAGGAAAAGAAAAAGCTCTTGAATTCTTGAAAAATCTTCTGGGGAAAAAATATGCACAACGGAAACAATTTGCAGAAGAAGGCAATTTATATGGAACAATTGCAGCGGGATCTTTATATTTACTTCCATCGATGCTTGGAAAGGCCTATTCTTTAATTACGGGAGAAGAATTCTGGAAAACGTGGGAAAAATTGGATTTGGGAGCAGGCTATGAAGATATAATCAGGCCGAAAAATGATGTACCACCAATAAGTGGTGCAGAGGAGGATATAGAATTTTACAGAGCATTGGGAAAGCAGAATGAAGATGAATTGATGCGATACAAAGGAGATAAAGAATTAATGCTTTCTGATAATATGCAAAATGCTATTGAGAGATGGAAGAGAGCGTATGGACAAGTTACGGAAAAGGAAATTAAGAAGTTGGAAATGGAAAAAGCATTGAAAAAGTTATTGGAAGATTTTTTTTATGTATGGAACTTTCGGGTATTGGATACGGCATTTGTTAGAGAATTCCTAAAACATAAAAATGATGACAGATATAAACGTGCAATGATAGTGTTAATCGAATTAATAGATAAAGAAACAAAATACTTCCCAGAATTAACAAAAAGAGAAGCGAATATATGGTTGATAAGAGAAATTAGAGATGCAGATGAAATGATAGAGATAAACGCATATCTTGGAATGGTTAGAAATCATTTGCGTCGGAAAGAAATCCTTGGCTTTTAAGGAGGTTATTTAATGGGTACATACGTGTGGTATTCAGGTGTGGCAGACTATCCACTGGAAAAAAGAAAAAGAATAAAAGAAAATATTCTTAAGATATTAGATGCAGGCGGTATGATGCAAGTTGAATCAGTAAAAAATAACAATCATGAATTATATGTTTTATGCAAGCCGGAAAAAGATCAGAATAATAGAATATTGTGGAATTTTAACTACTTTGAAGATGATATGTGGGAAACAGCAAGTCTGGATTGTAACAATTTACAGATTTATTCTAATAAAGTTGGAAATGCGGAGTACAAAGATGTAATGTTAGCATTGTACATGTTAGAAGAATTGGAAGATAGTGGAATTGGATTCACAGAGTGTAATGGAGATGTTGTATCGGAAGAAAAATATGTCGGATGGATTAATCAGATCCTTGGGACTAACTATAGTTTTAGAAAAAGATTTAATTTATGGGAAAATGTGGAATGGTATGTTGAAAATGAAAACTATGAAGAAATGTACATAAGCATGGAAGAATTTCTAAATCTTATACCTGTGAATTTACGGTATGCTGCTGGAGGAACAGAATTGGCAGATCTCTTGTGGATCATTAATGGTACATCGAGCTTGCTGCCAAGAGATTTGGATCCGGATAGTTATGCATATGATGTTTGGAAATGTCAGAGAGCTATACAAGAAATTTTTATTAAAGATCTGGAAGATGAAGAAGAAAAAATATTAAGTTTGTTACAGATGCCGCGAAATCGGCGGAGATCAGTTATGGATCCAGTTATGAAACAACTGGCAAAATTTACACTTTTTTTGCCTGTAAGAATTGTATTGTTCTTATACACAGAATTTACAGGAGATAATTTCTGGGAGATTTGGAGAGCTGAAAAAAATAATCTGTATCATGACGAAAAAATGAAAAAGTATGCAAGCAAAGAACTAGAACTCTACAGAAAGATTTTTATTGAAGGACCAATTGCTCCAGTTACAACATCGGATTTTTTACGCCAAGATGGATACTTTACATTTTGGGAAACGCCCCCGGAACTAGGTGGAGAAGAAAATTATTATATATCAGATTGGGATCGTTTATATTGCTGGGGAAAAATAGAAGATGTAGAGATTACGGAAGAGATAGATACATGGTTAAACATGCTGGTGAAAGAATACGAAATGATATTGAAAGGCAAAGAACAAGAGACAGAAAATGCATTTGTGGGCCATATATTTAATACCATGGAATATTTAAATACATTCTACGGAAGAATTTATTTGTTCAAGGAATTTTATAATGAACTTTTGAATAATTCACACGAAGTGAGATTTCAGGCTATATTAGATTTATTGGATAAATTTGGAGAAAAGAATAAAGAAATAGGACGT
The DNA here is from genome assembly GCF_977044405.1 of Dorea sp. NCBI lineage: Bacteria > Bacillati > Bacillota > Clostridia > Lachnospirales > Lachnospiraceae > Dorea > Dorea sp. The sequence goes on along the minus strand of NZ_CDRRQK010000001.1, from coordinate 114,159 downwards.
GTGTATCAAAAATATGGAAATAAAGAATGGTGTATGCTAAGTAAGAATTTAAAATGTAATAGAGGAAGAATGGAAATAAAACGGATAATAGGTGTGATGGCAAATAAAGAATTAAGAAAGAAATATTTCGGATTTTAAGAGTACATAGGCGGATACGGAGAGTGTTCGCCTTTATCATATGAGGAAAAACAATGCAATTTAAGAATTTAGCGGAAGAAATGACAGAAAAAGATTTAAAAGAAGTACTGGAAATAATATATCCAGATACTATCTTTTGTGGATATAAAAGAATGGAAAGAGAAATAAAGATTTTTTTTAGACTACATGGAAAGATTAGGTCTTGTGTATTGATGGCAGATCAAGTTGTCGATATGCCAAGTGGCATGAGGTTAGATAATAACACGCAATATGAGTTTCAAAAGTATATGGTTGCTCATGGATACAGCGAATTATGGTTGAATAACAGGTATGCGGAATAAAAGTGTAAAGATAATATTATTAAAAGCTGGTTGATTATAAATGCGTTGGAAAATAATAAAATATAACCCGTAAAAAAACTACGGATAAACTTGAAAAAAACTACGGATAATCATATAATAAGAAAAAAGTATGGAGAGTGATTATCATGTTAAAGAAATTCAGTGTAGAAAACTTCAAAGGATTTAAAGAAAAAATTACATTAGATATCGGCTCACCGAATAATTATAATTTTAATTCTGAACTAATTGAAAAAGGATGCGTCACAAAAGGAATTATTTATGGTATCAATAGTTGTGGAAAATCGAATCTTGGATTGGCGATTTTTGATTTGATTACACACCTGACTGAAAAAGAAAAACTTCTTCGAAGTTATGATTTCTATCTTAACATGAGTGGCAGAAAATCTTTTGCGGAGTTTGAATATACATTTGTATTTGATAATCATGAGGTGATTTATCATTATTGTAAAACGGATGTGAATACATTGAAAATGGAGAGTTTGTCTATTAATGGAAAAGAGGTTATTTATTATGACTTTTTATCCAGAGATGGATTCACATTGTTAGAAGGATCAGATACGCTGAATGCTTCAATTAAGAATGAAAGTCCAATATCTCGAGTGAAATATGTAAATAACAATTCGATTCTTGCAGATACAGAGGAAAATCAGGTATTCAAAAAATTTATTAATTTTGTAGATCATATGCTTCTTTTCTATTCTCTGGACAGCAGAGGGTATGAAGGATTTATGAATGGAAGCGAAAGTATAGCAGAAGGGATCGTTAACAGCGGGAAGGTTAAGGATTTTGAAAATTTCCTGAGGGAAAATGGAATAGAATATAATTTGTATGACTGTGAGGTTGATGGTAAAAAAGCTATATATTGTCATTTTGATAATAAAGATGCGGATTTCTTTAAGATTGCATCTACGGGAACAAGATCCTTGGCACTTTTTTATTATTGGTATATCAGGATGGAACAAGCATCATTTGTTTTTATCGATGAGTTTGACGCATTTTATCATTTTGAGTTATCTGAGTCAGTGCAAAAAAGACTTGGAAAAATTTCAGGGGTACAGATATTTACTACAACGCACAATACAGATCTGATGAGCAATGATCTTCTGAGACCGGACTGTTATTTTTTGTTAAAAGATAATAAAATAAAAGCAATTTCTGATCTGACAGAAAAGGAATTACGTCAGGCTCATAATCTGCAGAAGATGTATAAGGCAGGTGCATTTAATGGCTAATGGAGATTACAAAGCATTTATTGTTGAAGGCGAAGCCAGAGAACCGCAGATTATTGACAATATTTCAAAAGTATTCTTTTCGCATAGAAATTATGAAATTATTACACTTCCGGCGGGCGAAAATATTTATATGTTGTGGAAGAAATTGAAAGAAGATGACTTCGATACAGATATTATAGAAGTATTGCGGGAGAGCAGCGAAGAAATTAGAAAACAATTGGAAATGTTATCGAGAGAAGATTTTTCGGAAGTATACCTGTTCTTTGATTATGATACACATCAGACAAATCTCGGGAAAAATGATGATGAAGATGTTCTTGCCCAGATGCTTGAAAGTTTTGATAATGAAACAGAAAATGGGAAACTATATATAAGTTATCCTATGGTAGAAGCACTGCGGGACTTTGAGCCGGGAGTATGTGGAAACCCGGAAAACTGTTTTGTGCCGGTGGAGGTTCTTGGAGAGTATAAGAATATTTCTTCAGCAAGGGCGTATAATCCACATTTTAAGGAGTACAAAATTGATCTCTGGAAAGAGATTATTGATGTATTTGCAATGCGTGTGTCATGTCTCTGCGGATTGTCTGATACGTTGGACTATGAGGGATATTCCATGCGAATCAATCCATCTGAGATAGAAAATTTGGAAAAAAAAGAATTGAAGAACAAAAGAGTTTATATCTTAAGTGCTTTTCCGGAATTTTTGATAGATTATTTTGGTATAAAGTTGTGGAAGACCTGCGTAAAACACAGGAAAAACCAGTTGGGAAAAAGTTGTACAAAAGTTGTACAATAAGAGCAGAGATGCCGCAAACCTCCTTTCTGTGGGCGTTTCCGCGTTCCCGAAAAGGTTCGATTCCGGTCTGCGGCATTAGTTAAAAATGGGAGAAACGTTGAAATGACAGCGTTTCTCTTATTTTTTGTTTGTAAAAAATTGTACAAATGATATATCAAAATCCTGAAAAGCAAGCATGTCATTTTATCTATTATTGATATTTCGCAAGTAATGTAATGGCGTAGTTGTTTGTATAAAAAGGTAAAGTTGCACAAAGTTTTGAAGATTCATAAAAAAGAGATTTCTTTACATTGTAAATTTATAAATGATATGTTATTCTGATTTCACTTCAGAGGGTAATCTAAATACTCTCTAGTAATTCTAAGCCGGGAGGCATCAAGTTTCGAAAGTTTCATATAAATTCTGAAACAAAATTCCAACTTGATAGAACATGAAAATTTTATATTTTGAGGAGGAAATGCCTATGACAAACAAACTGCAACAATATTTTCCAATGATCAGGACACGAGAGGAGGTGTTAAAAGAAATTGAAAGTAAAGCGAAACTAAGCATGATTTATTATGGATGGAATCCGGAAGAACAGGAAGAATTTCTGAATTTCTGTACAGGAGTCAGAGGAGTGAAGATAATGTATGATTTCATGATAAAAGAGATTCTAAATCCGGAGAGTTCACCAGAACGGGTAGATGAATTACTTTCATTATTGTTAAAGCAAAAGGTAAAGACGATAGATATTTTACCGAATGATGGAACAAGACTTGCAGATGAATCTTCATTGCTGATTACAGATATAGTTGTACAGCTGGAAACTGGAAGTATCGCTAATCTGGAAATACAAAAAGTGGGATATTATTTTCCGGGAGAAAGAAGCGCCTGTTATTCTGCTGATCTGTTATTAAGGCAATATAAGAGAGTACGGGGAATGAAAGGAAAGAAATTTTCATACAGGGATATTAAGCAGGTTTATACAATTGTATTTTTTGAAAATAGTCCAAAAGAATTTAAAGAGTATACGGAGGATTATATTCACAGGTTCATGCAAAAGTCTAATACAGGAGTAAATATAAATTTATTACAAGAATATTTGTTTATACCTCTTGACATATTTAAGAAGATTCAGCAAAATGAAGATGGAAGTATAAAAATAGAGAATCGGTTAGAAGCATGGCTTGCCTTTTTTTCAGTGGATGATCCGGAATCGGTGATAACATTGATTGAAAAATATCCGGATTTTAAAGAAATGTATGAGCAAGTGTATGATGTCTGCCGGAATATTGAAGAGGTGATGCAGATGTTTTCAAAAGAATTGCTGGAATTAGACCGAAATACGGTAAAACTTATGATTGATGATATGCAGAAAGAATTGGAAGAACAGAAGAAAGAAAAGAAACAATTGGATGAAGAGCTGAGACAGAAAAAGGTGCAGTTAAGCCGGAAGAACGAGCAGTTAAGCCAGAAGGATGAAGAGTTAAGCCAGAAGGATGAAGAGTTAAGCCAGAAGGATGAAGAGTTAAGCAAGAAGGATGAAGAGTTAAGCAAGAAGGATGAAGAGTTAAGCCAGAAGGATGAAGAGTTAAGCAAGAAGGATGAAGAGTTAAGCCAGAAGGATGAGGAATTAAGCCAGAAGGCTGAAGAAATACGAAGATTAAAAGAAGAACTGGAAAGAGAAAAAAATAAGTAAGGTAAAGTGTCTCAATTCCTGACTGATCAGGAATTGAGGCTTTTAGAGTTGCAGAATATGGAAAGTAAAAAGAATATTTTATGGAAAATATTTATTTCAACATTATATTTAAGTGCATTTACATTTGGCGGTGGATATGTCATTGTGACATTGATGAAAAAGAAATTTGTAGATGAATATCACTGGATTGAGGAAAATGAGATGCTGGATCTGGTGGCGATTGCACAGTCGTCACCGGGTGCAATTGCGGTAAATGGAGCGATTGTAGTAGGTTACAAATTAGCGGGACTTTTGGGCGTTGTAGTTTCAATTATAGGTACGATAATTCCGCCATTTGTAATTATTTCGGTTATTTCAGTCTGTTATAATGCATTTCGGAGCAATTATTTTGTCAGTCAGATGCTGGAAGGGATGCAGGCAGGAGTTGGAGCAGTTATAGCATCCGTTACCTACGAAATGGGATCAGGAATTGTAAAAGAGAAAAGTATCACATCGATAGTGATTATGGCAGGGGCTTTTATTGCCTCCTGTATCTATAAAATCAATGTCGTGTATATTGTAATTGTATGTGGCATAATAGGCGTTATCCGGGCCTGTATGAATAAGAGAGGAGAAAAGCAATGATATATTTACAGTTGTTTCTCAGCTTTTTACAGGTTGGAATGTTTAGCTTTGGCGGTGGATATGCCGCTATGCCATTGATTCAGGGACAGGTTGTAACAGCACATCACTGGCTTCGTATGTCGGAATTTACGGATCTTATTACGATTTCCCAGATGACACCGGGACCGATTGCGGTGAATTCAGCTACTTTTGTCGGAATTAAGATAGCTGGAATTCCGGGAGCATTTGCCGCAACGTTTGGATGTATTTTACCGTCATGTATTATTGTTACAATTCTTGCAAAGCTATATTTAAAATATCGCAATATGACAATGATGCAGGAGGTGTTACATTCACTGAGACCAGCTGTTGTGGCAATGATCGGAGCAGCAGGAATTTCGATTCTGGCGACGGCATTCTGGGGAAGTGAAGAAATTATTACATTCGTAGGAACGAAGTGGAGTCTGGTTATAATATTTTTCATTTGTCTGGTATTACTTAGAAAGGTAAAGATGAATCCTATATGGGTGATGTTGCTGGCGGGTGTGATGAAAGTTGTTGTTTCAAATGTTGTGAAGTAGAGGTATGAAAAGTAAGAGAGGGATAAAAGTGGGGGAAAAAACGATTGAAAAAAATGCGATTACGGAAGGAATTATCTGGAAACAGCTTCTGATATTTTTCTTTCCGATCATGCTGGGAACATTAATTCAGCAATTATATACAACCGTAGATACGATTATTGTCGGACGTTTTGTGGGAAAAGCGGCACTGGCAAGTGTAGGCGGTCCTGCGGCGGTATTATCGACGATCGTTGTAACATTCTTTAATGGACTGGCCAATGGGGCAGCAGTTATCATTGCTCAATATTACGGTGCAAAAGACAGAAAAAGGCTGCATGTGGGATTACATACTGCATACCTGTTTTCCATCGTGATCAGTCTTGTGATATCTGTTGCTGGTGCAGTGCTTACACCGTGGTTACTGAAAATTATGAATACGCCACAGGAGATGATGGCATCATCAACGACATATCTTAGAATTTATTTTATGGGAATTTTATTTACACTGGTTTATAATATGGGTTCGGCGATCATGAGGGCTGTGGGTGATTCAAGAAGACCGCTTTTGTATCTGGTGGTTTGCTGTGTATTGAATATTGTTCTTGATATTTTCTTGGTGGTCGTACTGAAAATGGGAATTGCCGGGGCAGCACTGGCAACGGTTTTCTCACAGTGCATCAGTGCGCTGCTGGTTACATATTCACTGACGAAAGATTATGATGCTATGAAGCTTAGATGCAGGGAGCTTCGTATGGATGCAGGGGTTCTGTCTAAGGAATTGAAAATAGGGGTTCCTGGGGCATTACAGGCATGTGCTTATGGTGTGACGAATGTAGTCATCCAGGCATCTGTTAACAGCTTTGGAACAGATACCGCAGCAGGGTGGGCAGCCTATGGAAAACTGGATCTGATCTTCTGGACTGTATCCAGCGCACTTGGAGCGGCGGTAACAACTTTTGCCGGACAGAATTATGGCGCAGATAAATTGGACAGGGTATATAAGAGTATTCGTGTTAATATCGGGATTTCGTATATATTTACAGGAGCGATCATTGTGATTCTGTATGCGTTCTGTGAACCGATGTACCATATGTTTACGACGGATCCGAATGTGATTCAGATCGGAGTTTATATGCTGCGTTTTCTGGTCCCGAGCTATTTACTTAGTATCCTGCTTGAGAATCTAAGTGGAGGACTTCGTGGTGTGGGAGATGTGCTCTGGCCGACGATATTTACGTTTGGTGGTTTGTTTTTGGTCCGGCTTCCATGGATTATGATTATGACACCAATACATCATAAAGTAGAGATTCTCTTGATCAGTTATCCATTGGCATGGGGAGGAACACTTTTATTTCTGATACCGTATTATTTCTGGAAGAAGAAAAAGAGGTATAAAAGATATAATATTAGATGATTCTGAGGCTTCTTATCAGAAAACAGACACTACCGGTTGTGCAGGAAATTCCTGAAAATTGGTGGTGTTTTTGTACAGAATATGCTGAAAAATGAAAAAATGTATAATTTGTATTATAATAAAAAGCATTATATAGTATAGATAGTGGATGCACAGCAGGATGGTACAGATAGTAATCGTACTGTGCAAGAAATGTGTAAAACGTATAAAAAAAGATATAACACAATATTTGTACGTGAAATATAAGAAAAGTAAGTAGGTGAGCCGGATGAATCATAAGGATTTTATGACAAAAAGACAGGCTGAAGAAAAGATGGAATGTCTGCGGGAGGTGTTCGATGTCGTACGACTTGTGGACGGCAGGATGTTAAAAGAACGGTCAGAATGCCTTGAAAATATAGAACCATGTCAGTGCTATTCGGTCTGGCATAAGCAGGAACCGTGTGAGAACTGCATATCAATTCATGCACTGGAAGGCAAAACACAGGCATCAAAACTTGAATTCATGGATTCTGATATTTTCCAAGTATTTGCAAGATATGTAGAGATTGACGGAAAACCATACGTCATGGAGATGCTAAGAAAGCTGGAAGAAGATACACTGATTGATACGCTTGGATATGAGAAAATCGTAGAACGGCTTGCAATATACAATGAAAAGCTTTATAAAGATGCGTTGACTGGTGCCTATAACCGGCGTTATTACGAAGATGAGATGAAAAAAGTAGAAGGCGCTGCAGGAATTGCAATTCTGGATCTGGATGATTTTAAACTGTATAACGATACGCATGGACATAGCGCCGGGGACAGAGCATTGATTACGGTTGTCAAAGTAATCAAGCAGTACATACAGAAAACAGATAAGCTGATCCGGTACGGGGGAGATGAATTCCTTTTAGTAATCCCAGACATAGACAAGGATAGTTTTTCAAAAAAATTAAATAAGATACAATCAAAAATTGCAGGAACAAAAGTGCCGGGATATAACCGTATGCAGTTGTCGGTAAGTATAGGCGGGGTTATGGCAGGTGAAGAGACGGTAGAAGAGGCAGTAGTCCGTGCAGACCGGCTGATGTATCTTGCCAAGACACAGAAAAATATGGCTGTGACAGAAGGTGAAGAAGCGAAGGTTACAGAAGAACATGACGGAAAAGAGGAAGATAAGATACGGCAGCAGATTTTGATCGTAGATGATTCGGAGCTGAACCGCGAGATATTAGAAGAGATGCTGCATAATGAATACAGGATACTGGAAGCAGAAAATGGCGAAGAATGTGTGGCAATGCTTGAGCAGTATGGAACGGGAATTTCCCTGATTCTTCTGGATATCGTAATGCCGAAGATGGATGGGTTCGAAGTTCTTGCATATATGAACAGGGAAAAATGGATAGAGGATATTCCAGTTATTATGATTTCCAGCGAAGATGCGGAGAATTCCATAAGACGGGCATATGAACTGGGAGTATCAGATTATATCAGCAGACCGTTTGATTCTAAAATTGTGTACCGGCGTGTATTCAATATGATTAAGTTATATGCAAAGCAGCGCAGACTGATCAGGCTTGTGACAGACCAGATTTATGAAAAAGAAAAGAATAACCAGATGATGGTCAGTATCTTAAGCCAGGTTGTAGAGTTTAGAAATGGAGAAAGCGGACTTCATGTACTGCACATTAATAAATTGACAGGATTTCTGATAGAACACCTGGTAGAAAAGACAGATCGTTATTCACTGACCTGGGAAGATCAGTATGTAATTGCAACGGCATCAGCATTACATGATATTGGTAAAATCGGAATTGATGAAAAGATACTGAACAAGCCGGGAAGACTTACCAAAGAAGAATTTGAGATCATGAAGACACATGCACAGATTGGTGCAGATATGTTAAAATCATTGGAGCTATATAAAGATGAAGAACTAGTCAAATATGCATATGAAATCTGCAGATGGCACCATGAACGTTATGATGGAAGAGGATATCCAGATGGATTGAAGGGTGATGAGATTCCAATCTCCGCACAGGTTGTATCAATCGCTGATGTGTATGATGCGCTGGTAAGTAAGCGCGTATATAAAGATGCATACACTCACGAAGAAGCAATTCAGATGATCCTGAATGGGGAATGTGGGACATTTAATCCAATATTGCTGGAATGCCTGATGGAAATAGAAGGAAAGATTAAACAGGAAATGCAGCAGAAGAGTTCGAAAGAATATATACAGGATACGAAGATGAAACATCCCGATATAAAGGATACGCATTTTTCGGATGTGGCAATGCTTGAAAAAAGTAAATAGCGGAAAATAATTTTAGATAAAAATAGTACGGACAACAGATATCCGTACTATTTTTATGTCCAGACCTTCCGGTTTTAATCAAATTCCTGAAAACCTTCAGGAGTTTCTGAAATCTCTGGAATGGTTAAAGAATCTTTCTGATTAAAATATTTTTTGGTCTCACTGATGACAACTTTACGAAGGCCAAGAAGCGCGATCAGGTTAGGAATAACCATCAGGGCATTTGTAATATCAGCAAGCATCCAGATTGGTTCAAGTGTCATGAATGGTGCAATGGCAATTGCAAAAATGTAAATGATTTTAAAAGGCTTAATACTCTTTGTAGTTCCTGTCAGATATAAAACACAGCGTTCGCCGTAATAATTCCAGCCAAGGATAGTAGTAAATGCAAAAAAGATCAAGCCAAATGAAATCAGGTAAGTACCGATGTTAATTGGAAGTCCTGCGTTATAAGCTGCGGTCACAAGAATACTTCCACTTAATTCAGAATTATCAAGGAGTCCACTGGAAATAACAACCAGTCCAGTCATTGTGCAAACTACAATTGTTGTAAAGAATACGCTGGTCATAGAAATAAGACCCTGTTTTACGCAGGAATTGGTTTTTGCGGCAGCGGCAACGATCGGGGAACTTCCAAGTCCGGCTTCGTTTGTATATACACCGCGTGCAACGCCCATTCTCATAGCTGTCATGAATGAGATGACCGCAGTTCCCGCAGCGCCACCAAGTACAGACTCCTTGGAAAATGCACAGGCAAAAATATGTCCAAATGTAGCCGGAATTACTTTATAATTCCATACAAGAATGAGAACAGATCCACCGACAAAGAAAAGCGCCATAAAAGGAACAATGAATTCTGCTACTTTGGAAATAGATTTAATTCCGCCGAGTGTTACAACCGCAGTCATAATTGTAATGATTGCACCTACAAGCAGTACAGGAAGATGGAAAGAGGCATTCACAGATTCAGTGATTGCATTTACCTGTGGGAAAGTACCACTTCCAAGAAGTGCGGTTACAGCTCCAAAGAAAGCAAATAACTTTGCAAGCCATTTGAATTTGTCTCCAAGTCCGTTTTGTATATAGTACATAGGACCACCGGCTATTTCTCCGTTTTCATCTTTTACACGATATTTTATAGCGAGAAGACCTTCGGCATATTTTGTCGTCATACCAAGAAGTGCAGATACCCACATCCAGAAGAGGGCACCAGGACCACCAATGCGAAGAGCGGTAGCAACGCCAACAATACTTCCGGTTCCGATACAGGCTGCCAGTGTAGTACAAAGAGTTGCAAAGGAAGAAACATCCCCAACACCATCTTCCTTTTCAAAAATACACTTCAGTGCTTTTGGAAATTTCGTAAGCTGCAATCCGCCAAGCTTGATTGTAAAATAAAGTCCTGTTCCCATAAGAAGAACGAGAGTAGGGGGTCCCCAGACAGCTGTCTGGATTTTTTCTAATACATGTGTCAATGTTTCCATATAAAATTCCTCCAATATTTTTCGCTTTATTGATAATAGACGGAAGTGAAAAATATTCTTCAAAAAACACACATGATGAAAAAAATTATTTTATGTCTAAACCAATCCTAGCATAGGAGAAATAAATATGCAATGAAAGTTATTTCTTTCACGTGGTTGATATTTTTTGAACACGGGCATCAGAATTCATAATGATTAATAATTTCCAAGTTTGCTCAGATATTTGTCAATGGTATCGAGGCGTTTTTCGATTCCTTTTGCCTTGTGACTAATGGTTTCTAATAAAGCTTCAGAGACAAATTGCGGAGCAATCATAGAATTGAAAAACGTATTACTGTCTACGGGAACAGTTAGAAGCACAGTGGCATACTGGGCCAGTTCAGAACTTGGTTTATCTGTAATAACGATAATCGAAGCTCCGGCATCGTGGGCCATTTCAGCAGTAACCTTATCCTGAAGGGAATATCTTGGAAAGCTGAAAAGAATCAGGCAATCTGTCTGTGAGATATTGCACATATGGTCGATCGGGCTCATGGTAGTCGTTGTTGTCATGGTAACATGTGGAACCATCTGTTTCAGATAGAGAATAAAATAATCAGCAAGGCAGATATTTCCTCTGGTAGCTGCTATGTATTTGTGTTTACTGGAAATAATGGTATCGGCAGCCTGTTCAAAAGTCTGAATGGAATTCTGGATAAAAATCTCTTCCAGATTATGAGCAGCATTTTTAAAATGCCGGTTGATATAATCAGCAGAAGATTCCAGCTTTGCCTGCTTGGCAATTCTCTGGGAAGGCACAGTGATGCTGCTGGAGATACTAAGAACTTTATCCTGGTAATCTTTTCGAAGTGCTTTTTGAAAATCCATAAATCCGGCAAATCCGATCGTACGGCTGAAGCGTATGACAGAAGATTCGCTGACACCAAGTTTCAGGGCAATTTCGGTAGATGTCATGAAACAGGCTTCGGACGCATTGTCGAGAATATATTCGGCAATCACTTTTTGAGTTTTTGTTAGTCGTTTTGAGTGAAGTAGTTCCTTCATATTTTCCATAATCTATTCCTCCGGGGGGTTCTATTGTTAATTAGATTTAAGCATGAAACGAGGATTCTTGCAAGATGCAGAAGATATTAATTATAGAAGAAAGAACGGCATATCAAGTGAAAAAAATAACTTATTGGTGAAAAAAATAACTTTTATTGCAATGTAAAATGATATGTGCTAGTATGTAGTCAGACGGAAATGAAGAATATTATTCAACAATAATGAAATGAGAAAAATAATATTCATTCAAAAAAGAAGATGTAACGGATTATAATTTTAGGAGGTTTTTTAAAATGAAAGTAGGATGTGTAAAAGAAATTAAAAACAACGAGTTCCGTGTAGGTATGACACCAGATAACGTGAAAAGTTATGTAAATGCAGGACACGATGTTTATATCGAAAAAGGTGCTGGAGAAGGATCTGGATTCTTTGATGCTGAATATGAAGCAGCTGGGGCAAAGATGATCGATACAGCAAAGGAAGTATGGGATACTGTTGAAATGATGATTAAGGTAAAAGAGCCACTTCCGGAAGAATATCCATTATTCCACGAAGGACTGATCCTTTATACATATCTTCATCTTGCAGCAGACAAACCACAGACAGATGCTTTACTTGGAGCAAAAGTAAAAGGTGTTGCTTATGAGACACTGATTGAAAGAAACGGAAGCATTCCTCTTCTTGCTCCTATGAGCCAGATCGCAGGACGTCTGAGTATCCAGGAAGGTGCAAAATATCTTGAAAAGAGATTCGGAGGAGAAGGCGTTCTCTTAGCAGGAGTTCCGGGAACACCAAAGGCGAACATCGTAATCCTTGGTGGCGGATCTGTAGGAACAAACGCTTGTAAGATTGCTGTAGGAATGGGCGCTAATGTAACAATTATGGATATCAACCTTCAGAGACTTGCATATCTGGATGATATTTTCGGAGCACGCGTTCAGACACTTGTTTCTAATGATGCAAATATCGAGAAAGCTGTCAAAGAAGCAGATCTCGTTATCGGATGTGTTCTGATCCCTGGAAAATCAGCTCCTAAGATCTTCAAGAAAAAATATCTGAAAGAGATGAAACCAGGTGCTGTATTTGTAGACGTTGCTGTAGACCAGGGCGGATGCGGAGAGACTACAAAGGTTACATATCATGATGATCCGATCTTTATCGAAGATGGTGTTGTTCACTACTGTGTAGGAAATATGCCAGGAGCAGTTCCAAGAACATCTACAATTGCACTGACAAACGCTACACTGTCTTATGGACTGCAGATTGCAGGAAAAGGACTTGAGCAGGCTTGCAAAGATAACGAGGTTATCTATTCTGCTATCAATACATACGATGGAAAATTAACATGTAAGAACGTAGCAGACAGCTTTGACTGCTATGAATATACAGATGTAAGAACCGTATGCTAATACATACAATATAATCGCTATATAAATAAGAAGAAACTAAAACTAAATGATTAATTCCTGTGAGAAGGAAAAGCGCTGGTGTCTTGGGGGTACCAGCGCTTTTTCAGATATATTAAAAAATACATAGATAACAGTATATTTATATATAAGTTTGTATTATAAAAAGAACTTGAATATTAGTTCGTATTATGATATATTTATTTTTAACGGCGATTCAATACTTTAATTCACTAATATATGAAAGGCTATTTATAGATATATGCTATAAATAGCCTTGTTTATTAATATTATCTATTTCCTGTATTGTTAAAAAAATGTTACACTGGAAGACGGTAATCTTAAGGAAAGGGGAAAAGAAAAAATGGATTTACTTTGTAGTGTTAACTGGATAGCACTTCTTGTGTTAGCCATAACATTATTGCTGTTCAAAGTTTTGAATCAGTTAGCGATGAAGATCAACTGGACATTCGTTGTTCTGATCAGTATGGTAATGGGTGCTGTAATCGGTCTCGTATTTGCATCTGAGAATAACAGTTATCTTGTCTGGGTTGATTTGATTGGTGACATTTACATCAACGTAATTACTGCTCTGGTGGCACCAGTTATCCTGATTTCTATTATGTCAGGTTTTATTTCTTTAAATAGTAAAGAAAAAATGAGGAGTATAGGCCTTACATCTGTACTCTGGCTTCTGGCTTCATCTGCAGCAGCAATCGTTCTGTCATATATTTTTGGAGCCATTACAGGGCTTGGAAAAGGGGCAGAGGCTGTATTTGCTGATATTTCATCAGTAAGTGACAGCACAATCAGTTCTTATGAAGAACTTGCAACATCATTTGACCAGGTTATTTTGAAATTCTTCCCAACAAACGTCATCGGAGATCTTTCTAACGATAACGTTGTTGCGATCATCATCATTGCTATTGCAGTAGCTGTAGCATATGTTGGAATCTCAACAGAAGAGGGAGAAGAAAAAGTAGTCGCATTCAAGAATCTGGTAGAGGCACTGAAGAATATTATCTATCGTATTCTGGCATTTGTTATTGACCTGACTCCATTCGCAGTTCTGTGTCTGGTAGCCGGATCTGCAAGTCAGATCTTCGAGGATAAGAAGTCTCTCGTACAGCTGGTACTTCTGGTCGTTATGATCTATGTGGTATGTCTGGTACACAGCTATGGATTTAATGCGATTTTGATCAAGTTTGTTGCAAAACTTAGCCCAATCAAATTCTTTAAAAAGATTCTTCCTGCACAGATCACAGCATTTACAACTTCAAGTAGTGTTGGATCAATTCCTGCTTCTATCGAAGGTCAGAGAAAACGTGTAGGTATTGATGAGGAAATCTCAAACTTTACAACATCCCTTGGTACAACCATTGGCATGCCGGGATGTACATGTGTATGGCCAATTCTTCTGGCTATCTTCTATACCAATGCGGTAGGTATCTCATGGACAGTATCTGACTATGTAATGTTAGCTGTTGTCTGCCTGATCCTTTCACTCGGAAGTGCAGGAGTACCTGGTATCGGAGTGGTATCTGCTATGGCAGTGTTCAAAGCAGTGAACCTTCCAATCGCAGCGATCGTACTTTTGGTACCAATCAACAACATTTCAGATATGATCCGTACATTCGACAATGTAACTGCTGGTAACGTAACAGCAGCAATCGTTGCAAGAAAGATGGGCACTCTGGATGACAATATCTTTAATGCAGAAGAAAAGAAAGGAGAGAACGCATAATGAAATTGAAAAAGTCTACAATCGTACTGATCGTGTTAGCTGTCATTTTCCTTGGTCTCTCTGTAGTTTCAACAAAGTATTCTGTAACAAGAACAATCACTGCAATCGATGAGATTGGTGATATGAAACTGAATGACGATAGTATCGACAGATTTAAAAAAGCTGCTGAATATTATCAGGCATTAGATCCGAATCAGAATCTGGAAGAGAAGATCACAAATCTGAAGACCTATAAAGAAGCAAGACTGAACTACGCAAGACTTATGATCAAACAGGCTTCTCTTGCCGATAAGAAACAGGACGGAGCAGCAGATGCTGTAAAAGAAGCACGTGAAGCAGTAGATACATATGTACCTGCAGATGATAAATGGAGCATTGAAAACTATCAGGATCTTCTGGATCTGGAAGCTACATACAACAATGATGGCGGATCAGGATCCAGTGATGACGCTGGTGAAGCACCTCCGATGTGCTAATTATGATAGTATACAGGACAGGCTGCCAGGGATTGAAAATAAGGAGCCTGTCTGTATGGCATAAAAGACACGAAGTGTCTGGATGGATCTGCAGATGGCAGATCGGAAACAGTAAATGAAAAAGTTTATTTCAAACAAAAAGGAGAAAAGAGATGAAAAGAAGAGTTCTTTCATGTGTACTTGCTCTGTCTATGTCAGCTGCATTACTTGCAGGATGCGGAAGCTCATCATCTGATAGCAAGAGTACAGACAGCAAAACAGAGACAACAAAAGAAGCAAAAGCAGATACAACAAAAGCATTATCTGCAACAGATTACAACTTTGAACCAGATTATTACTTCAACACATTCAATACAAATTCCTTAAAAGACAAACCGCGTCAGGGAATCAAGACATTCAAGAGTGTTGATGAAGTTGTATACGAAGACATCACATATGATGAACTGATCGACCTGTTCCAGAAAGAAGGAACATACATGATCGCACTTTGCGGATCATGGTGCCACAACACAAGAGCTATGACACCTTCTCTTACAAAGTATGCAAAAGAGAATGGTATTGACACAATCTATACATATGACTTCAACCTGGATGACAACGAGAATGGTAATACATTCATCCGTATGTCTGACGGAAGTGAAAATGCAGGTGTAAACTACAACTACATGTATGGTGAAGTTGTAAAACAGTATCTGACAAACATTGATGACTGGATCGAGTTCCCATCAACAACAGAGAGAGCAATCTCTTATACAAATGCTAACGGTGAAACAGAGACAGTTGGAAGAATCCAGCAGCCAATCGCTTTCATCTACAACAAAGACAACACAACAAACTACAGCGACAATAAAGATGACAATGCTGAAAAATTCCCAGTAATGTACGCGTTCGAGAAGATGGTAGAGCGTGACAAAGATGGTGTATACACAAAAGAGTATGACGATGAAGGTAATGAAGTTACAGATAAAAACGGAGATCCTGTAAAGAATTACTGTACAAAGGAATACAATGCAGAGATGAAGAAGATGTTTGATTTCATCAAAGATAACAACATCGAATTCACAGAGTACTCTAAAGAAGAATTTGTTCGTGAGAACTACCCAGCTCTTAAGGATGCTGAGAAAGTTAACATCAAGACTGTAACATATCGTCAGTTTGCATGGCTGTTACAGCAAGATGGAAACGCTATCTACATGGTAGGCGGACCATACGATGAAGCTACACAGAACGAAATCGCTGATGTAAATGCTAAGGCAGTTGAAAATGATGTAAATGTATACTTATGGGATCCATACGTTGATGGAAAGATCAGCGAGGATGACTGGGGATACAAGAATACAGGCGATATCATGAAGAGCGACAGCATTGGATTCATGTACACAACTCTGATCGAGAACTCTCTTACAAACCTTACAACAGACGAGTTCGAAGCAGGTGCTGCCGATGCAAGCCTGACATACAAGAACGATGCTGGTGAAGAAGCAACTGTTCCTGTAATCAAATCACCATTTGTATTCTCATTCAACAAGGATGCAACAGATGAGGACGGAATCGCAGCTCCAGTTACAGCTTACAGCGAAAAAGCAGATACACTTGATGCTGTATTTGAAGCTTACGCTGACGGAATTGCAAAATAATTATATCAATGATGTATAAGCCGGAGTGATCTGGATTACAAAAGTGATGAATAAAAGGGAGGTGTTACTTCGGTAACATCTTCCTTTTTGCGTTGCCATGCTGGAAGAATCAGATGACTGGGGATAAGGGATTAAATACGAGCTCTTTTATGAGAATCAAGTAGCATGTGTAGAAAAATCTGGTTATAATAAAGAAGGTATATTTGGAGTCGGGATATGCTTTTACAGATTTTGTAGAGAATAAGCTTAGAATAAGAATAAAAGGAAAGTATAAGATATGAAGAAAAGAATGAAAAAGATAAGTATATTTTGTCTGACAGGAATGCTTGCTCTTGGACTGTGGGCATGCAGTTCTTCGAAAGATGGTTCAGCTGACAGCAGCACATCTGAGACAGCAAAGATCAAAGATTCCTCAGAAGAAGGAAGCAAGACAGAGAAAAATACCGGTAACAGTTCGGAAGAACAGGAAATTGGAGAGAATGGATTCCCTGTCAATATGCCACAGTTTACAACGAAAGATATGGATGGAAATAAAGT
The DNA here is from genome assembly GCF_977044405.1 of Dorea sp. NCBI lineage: Bacteria > Bacillati > Bacillota > Clostridia > Lachnospirales > Lachnospiraceae > Dorea > Dorea sp. Next base: position 96,743 of record NZ_CDRRQK010000001.1, on the reverse strand, counting down.
GACGAATGATATATTTGCAGAGTATGATCTTACAGTTGTAAATTTCTGGGCAACATACTGTAATCCATGTATCGATGAATTACCAGAACTGGCAGAGTGGAAAAAAGAACTTCCGGATAATGTGAATCTGATCGGGCTTCTGGTTGATGTTGATGAAAAGGGCAGCGAGCAGTATAAGCTGGCAGAAAAGATCATCAGTCAGACAGGAGCAGATTATCAGCACCTGATCGCAACGGAAGAATTTGACGATATAATCAGTAATCTGGTCGGTGTGCCGACGACATTTTTCGTGGACAGTACAGGAAAGATCATCGGGGAACCATTTGCCGGAGCGGATGTCAGTGCATACAAACAGACGGTAGAGGATTATCTGAATGGAAAATAATAACAGAGATACGAACAAAGGAATAGAAGAAGGAACGAGACGGCTGATTGCCGGAGTACTATTGGTTGTGGCGGTTATGATGATCATATATGGGATGTACAGAGGGGAAGTATCCATTGTATTGAACAAAGCGATCAATGTGTGTCTGGAATGTATTGGTCTGGGATAAAAAGTAAGTATGGGAAAATTAACATTTGAAATAAAACGAAAAATCATACAGGTTGCAGCATTCGGATACTCCAATCTGTACCTCGGTAATTTTCTGGATGGAAGATTATATAAAGGAAAATGGAAAAGTTTCTGCAATCCGGGAATGAACTGTTATTCCTGTCCGGCAGCGACCACGGCATGCCCGATCGGGGCGATGCAGGCGGTGAACGGTTCGATTGATTTTAAGATGAGCTTTTATGTCTGGGGAATGATCCTGGCATTCGGAGTCGTTCTGGGACGCGCGGTCTGCGGTTTCTTATGTCCGTTCGGACTGATACAGGAACTGTTATATAAAATTCCGTTTCCAAAGAAAAAATTATGGAAGGGATTTACCTGGATTAAATATATCCTGCTCGTTGTATTTGTCCTGATACTTCCAGTTGTAAAGACAAATGTTGTCGGAAGCGGTGCGCCTGCGTTTTGTGAATATATCTGTCCGGTCGGGACACTGGAAGGAGGAATTCCACTCCTTTCCACACATCCGGAACTCCGCCGGGTGATTGGGACACTATTTTCCGTGAAAATGGTGATACTGGTGATTACACTTGCAGGATGCTTAAGTATTTGCAGATTCTTCTGTAAAGTAATGTGCCCACTTGGAGCAATATACGGTATCCTGAATAAAGTCAGCATCTTTCGCATGAATGTGGACGGGGACAAATGTATACATTGTGGTAAATGTACACATGTCTGCCCGATGGATGTGGATCCGGTAAAGACACCGGATTCCGCGGAATGTATCCGCTGTGGTAAATGTGTGAGTGCGTGTCCGGAAGATGTGTTGAAATTGGGGATAAGACAGAATGAATCCGGAAAATAAGAAGTGCTGACAGGTTAAAATTGTATAAAATAGACGGAAAATTCGAAAAAAACTTGAAAAAAATGTGCACAATCCTATAATGAAGGTAGGTTAAGGAAATGTTAAGAAACAAAGGACATTGGAGGTGTTGGTATGATTAGTTTTATCATTTGCTTGGCGCTGCTTATAGGAGGGTATTTTGTCTATGGTAAAGTGGTTGAGAACACTTTTGCACCGGATGACAGAGAGACACCGGCGGTCCGGATCAATGACGGTGTCGATTATGTGGTAATGCCACAGTGGAAGTTGTTCCTGGTACAGCTGTTGAATATTGCAGGTCTGGGACCAATTTTCGGAGCTATGCAGGGTGCGTTATGGGGACCGGTTGTATTCCTGTGGATTACATTTGGTACGATCTTTGCAGGTGGTGTGCATGACTATTTTTCAGGTATGCTTTCTGAAAGAAATGACGGAGCATCCATTTCTGAAGTGTGCGGAATTTATCTCGGAAATGTAATGAAGAATGTGATGCGTGTATTCAGTGTTGTACTTCTGGTCATGGTTGGTACGGTATTTGCAGTAGGACCGGCGGGACTGATCGTTACATTGCTTGGAAATAAAGGTGTGACAGGAGCACTGGCGAATCCTGAAGTATGGCTTTGGATCATCCTTGCATATTATTTTATTGCAACATTTATTTCCATCGATAAGATCATCGGACGTATCTATCCATTGTTTGGTATCTGTCTGATAGTTATGGCAGTCGGTGTTATCTTTGGTATCTTTATGAATCCGAATTATACGATTCCTGAGATCTGGACGCATTTTACCAACATGCATCCGGCAGGAAAACCAATCTGGAGCTTTATGTTCATTACTGTAGCATGTGGAGCCATTTCCGGATTCCATTCTACACAGTCACCACTGATGGCACGTTGTATGAAATCTGAGAAACAGGGACATTTCGTATTCTATGGTGCGATGGTTGCAGAAGGTGTGATCGCACTGATCTGGGCAGCAGCAGGCTGTTCTATCTATAAAGTTACAGGCGGACTGAATACGGGGCTGAATGATATTCTTGCAAATGGTCAGTCAGCAGCAATCTATGATGTATGTATCAAGACGATGGGCAGCGTCGGTGTTGCACTTGCAATGATCGGAGTTATTGTATGCCCGATTACTTCCGGTGATACAGCATTCCGTAGTGCACGTCTGGTACTGGCAGACTGGTTCAAAGTTGATCAGAATAAGATGCAGAAACGTCTGATGTTATGTATTCCGCTTCTGGCAGTCGGAGCATTTGTCGGACATCTGGATTATGCAATCGTATGGAGATACTTCAGCTGGACAAACCAGACACTGGCTATGATCGTTCTGTGGACAGCAAGTATGTATCTGTTCCGCGAGAAGAAGAATTACTGGATCACAGCGGTACCGGCAACATTCATGAGTGCAGTTTCTATGACATATTTCTTCTGTGCAGAAGAGTGCCTGGGACTTTCCACGAAGGTTGCTTATCCAGTAGGAATTATTCTGGCAGCAGTATTCCTTGGAATCTTTATCCATGCGACAAAGAAGCCAATGAAAGCATAGTTACAAGACAGAGTAATTTGAATCGCCATGCGTTCGAAAGAAGCTGCCAGTGGCAGGTTCTGTAGATACATAAAAGACAGAAAGAAACTGACAGAAATGAGATGATGAAGAGATGAAACCACAAAGACTGGGTAATGTATCGATTCCGGATGAAGAATTGATAAAAGATAAAAAAGAATGTAAGAAGATCGGACCTTGTGGAATTGGGAAAAAGGCGGTGTATCTTAGCAGTTTCTATATTGACAGAAGATATTACATACCGATCAGTTCTGTAAAAAGGATTTTCAAAAGAATCGCCATGAGTAAGGGTGGATTTACAGGAAAAGGTGTATTCGGTACATTATCCTATCTTGTGGTCGTATACGAGGACGGAAAAGAAAAGCAATGTAACTTCAAACATGAAGAAGATGTAGACAGGTTTCTTGCCTATATAGAGGAAGAATATCCGGAGATTCCGGTACACAGTCTTGAAGCTGAGCGGAAGCTGGCAGAGAAGGAAAGATGGCTGGCAGAAAAGCAAAGAGAAAGAAAGGTATCGGAGGAAACGAAAAGATGTCTTGTGAAGTTGGAACAGGCAGAACAGTATCTGAAAAAACAATCGGATTTCTATATGGACTTGAGTCAGTCGGCCAAGAAAAAGCGTATTTACGACAGAAGTAATCCGGCGTATAAATGGGTAGCTCTTGCAATCGTACTGATGGGCGGCGCAGCATTTATCTATGGTATCTATGCACTGACGACGCATGCGGGATTTGGAATGTATTTCCTTTTGTTCGGTCTGGCCGCAATCTTCTTGTTTGCCGGAGCGAATGTACTTCCGACTTCGAAGAATAATAAGAATTATATTGAGAAGCATCTGACGGAATCCATCCGTCAGATGGAAGATTATATCAGAGAATATCCGGATTTCCCGGTACCGGCTCACTATGCACATCCGGTTGTGTTAAAGAGAATGCAGGAAATTATGAAAGAGGGGCGTGCGAGAAATATCCCGGAAGCATTACAGGTCTTGAAAAAAGATCTGAAAGCGTTGAATTCCAGCGTGGTCGTCGAGAAAGAAGAGTATGACGAAGTGGTAGCGATCAAACCGATGTTTCTGGTGATGGATTATAAATAAAATAATGGTAAACGGATTTTGAAATATGGCTGGCATATATCATGAAAGAATATATGCCAGCCATATTTTATACGTCATGCATTCAAAAGAAGCTGCCAGTGGCAGGTGCCTAGATTCTAAGTTTAAATATATATGCCAAAACCAGGAATAGTATTGCGATACATTTCACACCAATAGACACTCCGACATACCCCGGCAACAAATATCCTTTTTGCTTGTTCCCTGATATTAAAGAAATAATATCGATTATGAAAAAGACGATTAGAACGATTGCAGCACCGAAGATCAGCAGCATAGCATCACCATTATTATGTGTCAGTGCAGTTATGACTCCAACATTTGTAATTGACATCCAACTGTAGATTAGATATGTCATACATACGAAATTAAAAATAATATCAAATAAGACTTTTTTATCTTTCTTCATTTTAATTGCCCCTTTCTTTAAAGAGATTTGCTAATAGCCGGCATCATTATCAAATATTTTTTTCTTTTCTTGTCTATAATATAAACTGTCAAGTAACTTGAAAGTCAATAGTTTTGGAAAAATAATTTGTAACTGCTTGTGTATTGTGGAAAAATCAGAATGTTGGTATAATAAGAACATATATTCGAGATGAGAAAAGGAAGGAGGAGAACAGGCATGACGGATAAAGAACAGCGAAGCTATATCGCAATTGACCTGAAATCATTTTACGCATCGGTAGAATGTAAAGAAAGAGAGCTGGATCCGATGACAACCAATCTGGTAGTAGCGGACAAAAGCCGCACGGAAAAGACCATCTGTCTGGCAGTGTCTCCTTCTTTGAAATCGTACGGGATACCGGGCCGTGCCAGACTCTTCGAGGTCGTGCAGAAGGTAAAAGAAGTGAATAAAAGAAGAATCTGCATGGCACCCGGAAAACAGTTTGCAGGAACTTCCGTAGATAATGAAGAAATAAAACTACATCCGGAATTGGAACTGGATTATATCACAGCAGTTCCGAGGATGGCATTATATATGAAATACAGTACGGAGATATATAACATTTATCTGAAATACGTTGCATCGGAGGATATCCATGTCTATTCCATCGACGAGGTATTCATGGATGTGACTGATTATCTGAATACTTACCGTATGACGGCGAGGGAGCTGGCTGGGAAGATCATTCGGGAAATCCAGCAGGAGACGTCGATTGCGGCAACTGCCGGAATCGGAACGAATCTGTACCTGTGTAAAGTTGCCATGGATATTGTGGCGAAGCATATCGAGCCGGATCAGAATGGGGTGAGGATCGCAGAACTTACAGAAATTTCTTATAGGAAGCTCTTGTGGGCACATCAGCCGATCACGGATTTCTGGCGTGTGGGACCGGGGTATGCGAAGAAGCTTGCGGAAGTCGGATTATTCACCATGGGAGATGTGGCAAGATGCTCGCTTGGGAAAACAGGAGATTATTATAATGAAGATCTGCTGTACCGGTTGTTTGGCATCAATGCAGAACTTCTGATTGATCATGCATGGGGATGGGAGCCTTGCACGATCGCAGATGTGAAGGCGTATAAGCCTGAGAATAACAGTATGGGTGCGGGACAGGTACTGCACTGTCCATATGATTTCGAACAGACAAAGATCGTGGTAAAGGAAATGATTGACCAGCTGGCGCTGGATCTGGTGGATAAGTGTCTTGTGACAGATCAGATCGTTCTGACGATCGGATATGACATCAAGAATCTGGAAGAAGGAATGAAGAAAAATGTAGGAGAGATTACGACAGACTGGTATGGCAGGAAGCTGCCGAAACATGCACACGGAACCGCTAATCTGAAGCAGCATACTTCTTCATCGAGACTGATGACACAGGCAGTTGTAAAGCTGTATCATGAAATTGTGAATCCGGATCTTCTGATCCGCCGGATTACGATGGCAGCGAATCATGTGATCAGCGAGAAAGAGGTCCAGGAAGAACAGCGGTATGAACAGATGAATCTCTTTACAGATTTTGGAACTGCAAAGAAGGAAAAGGAAGAGAAGAATGAGAAGCTGGAACGGGAAAAGAAGATGCAGAAGGCGATGCTGGATATCAAGAAAAAATATGGGAAGAATGCAATCTTAAAAGGAATGAATCTGCAGGAGGATGGAACTGCGATGGAACGGAACCGGCAGATCGGAGGACATAAAGCGTGAGAAAGGAAAATATTTCGAAAGAAAATATTCCAACAAAACGGATTCTGCAAGAAAGAGAATCGGTAAAAAATATTTCTAAGGAAAACAGGATACAATTTTCTGGAAAATTGCAGAGATCAGTAATGGAAGTACAGCGGAAATATGGTGATATCCTGGGCTTTCCGCATCATGTATCGGAGACACATCCGCTGATGCCGACAGCAGACCGGGCAGCTCAGTTTGCACCATTTGCGGCTCTGACCGGATATAAGGAAGCAATCGAAGAGACAGAGCGGATAGCAGAGGAAAAAGTCGAGCGGGAATACGAATAAAGACAAAAAATAGAAGCAATGGAAAAGATATGGTGAATTTCTTGACCTTCAAGCGGCTTGAAGGAATATAATCACCTTAACAAAAAGAGAGAAGGATACAGATATCCGGAACAGGGGAAGGTGAGAGTATGGAAGATACGGGAAAGCTTGAAGAAAGAAATAAAATTGTTTCTGAGCTCCAGACAATAATAAAAGAACGGATTGAATTAAAAGAAATTGAAATACCGGGAACCATTACATTTCGGGTTATGTCTGTGGATGGCGGGAATGTATCGGTGGGAGCCGGTGAAGTGCTTCTGCTCCGTTACAGTGCGACTCATCTGGAATACAGTCATGAGTTGGAAGACGAGAACCAGAAATTTCATATGGCAGTTCATATCATTTATTGTAAAGAGCGGAAAGGTTTGTTTGGAAAAGTAAAGTACAAGACGATAAAACACCGCAAAGAAATCATTACAGAAGCAGACTGGAAAAATGGAAAGAAGGTGTCAATTTATGAAGATTAAGGAGGTAGAAAAACAGGTTGGCATTTCCAAGGCGAATATAAGATTCTACGAAGAAGAAGGACTGATCCATCCGGCACGTAATCAGGAAAATAATTACCGGGAGTATTCAGAAGCAGATGTAGAACAGCTTCAGGAAATTAAAAAGTTGCGTCTGATCGGTATTCCGATACAGGAGATCAAAGAAATCTATGAAGACAGACTGACCTTGCAGGAAGCGTTGTCTCACAGACTGGACGAAATCGAAAAAGAAGAACGTACATTAAAGGAAACGAAACTGACCTGCCAGAAAGCATTGAAAAGTAAGCTTGATATTACATCGATCGATCAGCTTGAGATTGAGGAAGAAAAAGAAGAGTGGCAGGTACGTCTGGCAATTCTTTTGAAAGAGGATATTGTACAGAAGAAATTAAGCAGGGATGAGATGAACAATGAGATTGCATGCTTTTTCATTGCAGGAACGATCTTAAGTGCGATATCTATATGGCTGCTCCCGAAAGATTATATCGAAACACATCTTTATGTCGGGCTGATTTCACTTGCAGCTGTGGTAGGTCTGCTGATCATAGGAACATGTTCGGCGAATATGAAAGTGCATTTGACATTGTTACTTCTGGGGGCAGTTGTACAGCCTGTCGGACTTTTTACAATCGGAACATTGATGGGAAGAGGATATATGGTGTGTCGTGATACGGCGGTATTGAAGCAGTATGTGATCTACCTGTATGGTGGGGCATTTATTCTTGCAATCATATTGTGGATGGGTTCAAAGCTGAACCGCTATATCCTGAACAAACTCTGGATCAGTATGCTTACAAGCCTGATCATGGCAGGAGTGATGACGCTGATGCTGAATCAGAAGTATGGTCATTTGATGGAAACCGGTGAACTTATCGTCGGATTCCTGTGTGCGGTTATTTACCTGTCTGCAGTATCCGGAACATGGACACTGGCGAATACAGACTGGGGAAAATATAACCGGTATCATGCAGTGTATACATCGAACAAGATGATTAATGTATTCGCAACGGTATTCAATGCAGCCGGATACTATAGTGGAAAGAACTGGAGGAGATAGCAGATATGAATTATATTACATTTAATGAGGTTATTGAAGTGAATGGATTGCTGGAGGAGAAAGGGCTGAATTTTAAGGTTCACTTGAGAGATGCCTGTGGAAAACAGTCCTGCTGGATCGAACCGTTAGGAAACTGTGCTTGTGAAGGACGGTATGAGGAGATGTATCAGGTTGTGGAGGAATATTTTGAAAGTAAGGGGCAGAAAATTGAGTTTGATGAGACGAAGTTGAATTTTTTTGTTGGGTAGTATTATAAAAGGTATTGTAAAATGTTTATTTATATATTAATCTATACCAAAGCATATTTCAAGAGAAATCTGAGGTATAGAACCCATATATACCATCTATATTCTAATTACATTTCGGAAATCTATGCTTTTTATACCAATCAATTGTAAAGGGCAGGAGATGACTGAAAGTGTAAGTAAGATATCCTCCTGCATATAGGAGGAAACTGAATATGGCGAGAAGAAAGAGTCAGAAGAGACATAACAAAAAGTATCAGGTAAATGATCGTCAACTAAAGGCAAAACGAGTGTATAAAGATACGATTTTTAGAATGTTGTATCATGATAAAGAAAATTTACTGTCATTGTATAATGCAGTAAATGGAAAAGATTACAAGAATCCGGATGAACTGCAGATAGTTACATTAGAAAATGCAATCTATATGGGAATGAAGAATGATTTGGCGTTTATTATGGATATGAATTTATATCTGTATGAGCATCAGTCAACGTACAATCCCTAATATACCACTCAGAAATTTATTCTATGTTGCGGAAGAATATCAAAAATTAGTTGTTAAGAAATCTCTATATTCAACCGCAATACAAAAGATACCAACACCAAGATTCATTGTATTTTATAATGGGACTCAAGAAGTAGAAGATTACAGTGAATTCCGGTTATCTTCGGCTTATGAGAAGCCAACAGAAGATCCAGATCTGGAATTAAAATTCACTTCCACAGGCAGTGCTTGGCGGATGTACGGTTATGATGTTTGGATCGATCATGTATGAAGGAATCAAGATGCTGAAAGAGTGCAAATTCGATGACAGAACGATGATCATCGTATCACTGTCATTCAGTATCGGAGTTGGTCTGACACAGACATCCGGGAACTTCTTTGCAGCATTCCCAAGTGCGGTAGGAGATGTATTTAATGGAAATGCGGTGGCAGGAGTGTTCGTGGTATCGTTACTTTTGAGTCTGTTTTTGCCGAAGAAGACGAAGGTGGAGTAGAAGAGAAGATACAACAATAGAATAATAAAGAAAAAAGATTATCTGGAGAAAAATATCTGGATAATCTTTTTTTCGTTATGCATTTATATGTTTCAGTTATGATTTATATCGGTTAAAGCTTTTTGATAGAAGAAGCCGAGATATAAACCCAATTGTTCCTAAGTTTAAATTTAGCCCAATTGTTAGAAATTGACACTACTAAGATAATGTTTCCTTTTTTGACGGTGCCGGCAGAAGAATAGTTATTTCCTGGTCCGGTGCGTAAGGTGGCTTGGGCAGATGTGACGACATATTTGGTTGTGTGAAGACTACGGTCACTGGAATCCGCTAAATTATCTTCTGAAGATTGTGAGGGAGGTAAAGAGAATTTTGAATAAGCAGTAGCAGCATAAGCGGTAGAACAAAAAGTTATACTTATTGTTATTCCAGCAATAATAAAAAATAGTGTTTGTTTAAGAAATTTCATTTACAACGATCCTCCTTAGTATTTGATAATTTATACTTTACAGATCAATTCTTAAATATGGGATTAAAAATCTGAAAAATTCTTAATTTTTTCTGGGTATTATGATTTGTATGTTATGATTTGAACAGTAGAATGTGTAGAAGGAGTGGAATATATGAATCATATTTTAATTATCGAAGATGATCCGGATATCCGGGAGAGTCTCAGAATATTGTTGGAATCTGAAAATTTTTTGATAACAGAAGCAAAAAACGGTTCAGACGGACTTAATAAATTTTCAGCAGAAATAAACCTTGTAATATTGGACATTATGATGCCTGGAATATCAGGTATTCAAACTTGTGAAGAAATAAGAAAAAGATCAGTTGTTCCAATTCTTTTTTTAACAGCAAAATTAAGTGAGGAAGATAAGATTACGGGATTAACAGCGGGAGCGGATGATTATTTGGTAAAACCATTTTCAGCGGCAGAATTACTTGCAAGAATTCATGCGTTGTTACGAAGACATCAGGTATATGATACCGAATTTCATAGAGATTCCCAAAAAGAGGAATGGATTGAAAGGCATGGGATAGTTATCAGCAGTTTGTATAATGATGTGTATATGGGAGAAAAAGAACTGTGTTTGACAGATATAGAATATAGAATCTTATTATTGCTGATGCAATATCCAGGAAAAATATTTTCTATACAAAATTTATATGAAAGTGTATGGCAGGAACCATTTTATAGGGCATCGGCCAATACGATTATGGTACATATCAGAAAATTAAGGTCAAAAATAGAAGAAGATCCACAAAATCCCAAAATAATAAGAACTGTATGGGGAAAGGGGTATACATTTGGTTAAGGTAAAGAATGCCAATCTTACAGTTAAAATGCTACTATTACTTTTGAAAGGAATTTTAATAGGAAGTATTGTTTTTATATTATTATATTTTGGTGGAAGCCATGTATTAATGAACTACTATTATGAATCCGATTATATATATAAGGCGGAAACACCTTATGTGAAGCGTCTGCAAAAATATGTTACTGAAAATCATGTGGCAGCTACAGACTCTGAAAAATTGAAAAAATGGTCAAATAAGCAGAAGATTTCATATTTTTCAGTTTCAAGAGAAAGAAAAATATTATTTGATAATTTTTATGTAGAAGCCAATTTATTAAAGCCAGTAGAAAATGACATGTTGAATTATACCTGGTATTTTTTGCAAAATGTAAAATTCGAAGATGGTGATGCGGATGTATATATTTATGCGGATTATGAAGTGAAGATAAAACTCTTTTTTATATTTACGATTACTGCAATCAGCTTTGGAATATGTTTTGTTGTATTTATTTTTGGAATAAGAAAAGAAGTGAAATATATACAAAAGTTAAGTGAATCTATCCAGCAGATAGAGGGCGGATATTGGGATGCCGATATAGAGGTGAGAGGAAAAGACGAACTGGGAAATCTGGCCTACGGACTGGATCAGATGCGTAAGACTTTGATAAAAAAAGAAGAAAATGAAAAGAAGATGAACAAAAACCAAAATAAATTGGTGCTTGCGATGGCACATGACCTTCGGACGCCGCTGACAAGTCTAATCACTTTTTTAGAAATTGCAATAAAGAAATCAACAAATGATGAGAATCAGGAATATATACAAAAGAGCTATCAAAAAGCAAATCAGATCAGGGAACTGACAGATCAGTTGTTTGATTTCTTTTTGATTCAAAAGCAGGAAAAAATAGAATTAGATCCACCGGCAAATGTGGAATATGCGATAGGGGAATATTTATCAGAGTTTTGTGCGTTTCTTGAAACAGATGGATATCGGGTAACTGTTGGAAATATGGAGTGGGGGGAAGCAAAGGTACAGGTTTATCCTAAATATATAGGGCGTATTATGGATAATCTGGTTTCAAATATAAAAAAATATGCGGATAAAGAGTATCCAATTATCTTAGAAGTGAAAAATAATGAAAATATGATTCAGATAGTTTTTGAAAATCAGAAAAATACTAAAAAAGAGTATGTAAAAGGAACAGGGATAGGAATACAGAATATAAAAAATATGATGGAGCAGATGAAAGGAGAATCTGAAATTATAAATAATGAAAACAGATATGCAATTGTTTTAAGTTTTCCGATATATATAGAATAAGATACTGCGAAAATCGCCTGTTAGAAATTAAGAATTATTCAGATTTGTTAAGAAGCAGGATAAGATTTATTGGGTATAGTAAGGGTAAGTAAATCGAGTTGTTTTGGTGTATTTGGAAAAAGGAATCATACCATTTTACTGAATTGAGAAAATGGACAATTATAGTTTCATGGTAGAAATTATTTTTGGCAAAGTTTGTGGTTGATTTTCTTTTTGTGAATACTGCGAATGACCGTTTTTGTGCTTTTATTATACATGGAATAGAGCAAAATTACGAATTTGCTCGTTTGTAGGAGGTAGATATATGAAAAAATCAGGTAATATCGTAGGAATTGTATTGGTTTCCTGGGGGATAATTTTACTTTTCATTGTAATGTGGTTAGGAAATAAGTATCCTGAGATACAACAGGATTTACTCCTGATAGTTAGAGTGTACATAGGACTAGTGGCAGTCTTTGTAATATCCAGGATTATTTTTAGGATAGTGAAGAGGAGAAAAAGTGAACATTCATAAAAATATAAAATCACTAAAAAGAAATGCTATATTGCTATTATTATATGATTTACTGGTGTTATGCATTGCATTTGCAAAAAATGGAATGACAAATATGTCAGCAGAAGCCCTTACGTCACTGATCGTATCCTTAGTCTTTGGAATATTCATTAATTTACTCTGGATACTGGATTCCAAAACCTGGATTACAGATTGTGGAAAACGAAAATACATGTGGTCATATTGGTGTGGCGAAATTGCATTTCTGCTGTTGACATTTGTTTTGGAAAACAGGAATCAATCGATTGCTGCATCTGTCATATTGGGGGTGATGGCGGTGTATATCGCAGTTGGAATATGGTGGGTGAGCCGTAAGCTCTAATGCGCTAACGCTCACCACATACATCCAAAAATTCCTGCACCAATGGCACAGGCTTCTTACCTTTCGCCCAGATCAGAAGTATCTTGGTTACAAGATCCGGTTCATCCAGTTCTTGTATACAAAGTCCGTCACAAAGGCTTGCCATAGACTGAGGGAAGATGGCAGTCGCAAGATTTTCTTTCGCCCAGAGCATAGCGCCTCTCGGATCGTCGCAGACACAGAAGATGTCCGGATTCATATTCTGAGAATGAAAAGTATTCATGATCAGCTCTTCGTATCTCCGGTATAAGATCAGTGGTTTGTGTAGAAGATCAGCGAGTTTTAAGGAAGCGTTATGAGATGTATCTTCAGAACGAACGGTTGGAGAGGAAGTATCTGCTGTAACGGCAGCAGTCTTTGAAACAACATTTTCCGGCGCCGATACCGCGATCATCGGTTCGGAGCACAATTCCATATATGACACCTCGTCAAGACGCAGTGGTGTTCTGGCAACGGAGATATCGATGATCCCGTCCAGAAGATACTGATACAATGAGTAAGTGATCCCGTCGTGAACTTCAAAGTTCACGTCGGGATTTTTTTTCGAAAACTGGGAAATATAAGGCATGATGGTATCTACCGTTGTCGGGGTCAGGCCGATACGTAAGATACGTTTTTTCCCGGTTTTGGAGACTTCCAGTTCGGTAGATCTGGCGTATTCCAGCAGATTACCGGAGCGGTCGTAGAGAAGCTTGCCGGCTTCAGTCAGAGTAACGCCCTTGCTGGTGCGGTCGAAAAGTTTTACATTTAATTCATTTTCCAGCTGACGGATCTGGTAGCTGAGCGGCGGCTGGGACATGTTCAAGTGTCTTGCAGCTTCGTTGATGCTGCCGGTGGATGCGATTTCGCGGAAATATTCTAACTGCCTGAGTTCCATAGTAGATTACCTGCCTTATATATTTTTTGTATTGCAAAGCTATAAAAACAATATTATTCATATCAATGATAACGGACTATAATAGAACAGTCAAGGGACATTATAATAAGTAGATAACGAATAAAGAAACTTGAATATTATAAAGATTCATAGTGTGGTATTCAGATATAAACAGATATCATTTATTAGTTATCGGATAGAAAAAGGAATGGAGTGAAAATAATGAAGCGTCTTGAAAAGTTTCTGAGACCTTACCGCAAGGAAAGTATTCTGGCACCGCTTTTTAAGCTGTTAGAAGTTGTGTTCGACCTGATGGTTCCGGTTGTGGTAGCTCAGATTATTGATGTGGGCGTTGCGAAGAACGATCATGGATATATCGTGCAGATGTTCTTTGTATTACTGCTCATGGCAGCGGTTGGACTTTTATGTAGTTTTACCGCACAGTTTTTTGCCGCGAAGGCGAGTGTTGGATTTGCGACGAGTGTGAGACAGGCAATGTTCGACCATATCCAGAGTCTCTCATTTTCAGAGCTGGATGTGCTTGGAACGGATACACTGATTACCAGACTTACAGATGATGTAAACCAGGTGCAAAATGGTATCAACATGGGACTTAGGTTATTACTTAGAAGTCCGTTTGTCGTAATCGGAGCCATGGTGATGGCATTTACGATCAATGTGCGCTGTGCACTGATCTTCGTAGTGACGGTACCGATCCTGTTTGTGGTGGTATTTTCTATTATGCTAATCAGTATCCCGCTGTTCAAGAAAGTGCAGGCCGGACTTGATCGTGTGACGGGACTTACAAGAGAGAACCTGACCGGTGTCCGTGTCATCCGTGCATTCTGCAGGGAAGAACAGTCAGTAGATGAATTCGAAGAGGGCAACAGAGAACTGACCAGACTGAATGAATTCGTAGGAAGAATCTCAGCGTTACTGAATCCGGTTACGTATGTACTGATCAATGGGGCAACCGTATTGCTGATCGCACGTGCCGGTGTGCAGGTGAATATTGGCAATCTTCAGCAGGGACAGGTAGTAGCGTTATATAACTACATGGCGCAGATTATCGTAGAGCTGATCAAATTAGCATCGCTGATTATTACACTGAATAAATCTATGGCGTGTGCAGACCGTGTGGCTGGTATTCTGGATGTGAAGTCTAGTATGGAATATAAAGCAGTGGCTGGAAATAAAGATGCCAAAATTGCAGAGAATGCAGAAAATGCTCAGATGAAGGATGACCAAACAAAAGGTGTGACGGACGGCGGGAATGATAAAACAGATAACAATCTGGCAGTCGAATTCAACCACGTTACATTTACCTACGAAGGCGCCGGAGCATCAAGTTTATCTGATATTACGTTCCAGGCTAAGAAAGGCCAGACGATCGGAATCATCGGAGGAACCGGTAGTGGTAAGAGTACACTGGTAAGCCTGATCCCAAGATTCTATGATCCACAGGAAGGAACGGTGACGGTGAATGGTATTCCTGCCAAAGATTATCCGCAGGGGGAGCTGTGCCGGAAAATCGGTGTAGTCCAGCAGCGGGCAGTCCTTTTCAAAGGAACAATCCGCGAAAACCTGAAGTGGGGAAATGACCACGCAACAGATGAGGAACTGTGGGATGCAATCACAATCGCACAGGCGAAAGATGTAGTAGAATCAAAAGACGGAAAGCTTGATTTTAAGGTGGAACAGAATGGACGGAACCTTTCCGGAGGACAAAAACAACGTCTGACGATTGCCCGCGCACTGGTTGGACATCCGGAAATCCTGATCCTGGATGACAGCTTAAGCGCACTGGATTTTGCAACAGATGCAGCACTTCGTAAAGCAATTGCAGGTCTGGAGGGAGATGTGACTACATTCCTCGTATCCCAGAGAATCTCGGGTATCCGTCAGGCAGACAAGATCCTGGTTATGGATAATGGATCACTGGCAGGTCAGGGAACACACGAAGAACTGATGGAATCCTGTGAGACATACCAGGAAATCTATTATTCACAGTTCCCGGAAGAACGCCCGGTTACAGACAAGTCTTCAGAGGAAGCCGGAAAAGCTTTGGATAAAGCGGATAAACTGACAGAGAAGATAGAGGAAGGAGCGGCAGAGTAATGAAAAAATTATTAAAACTGATTGGAAGATATAAGATTTTTCTTGGATTCAGTGTCATCTTTGCCGCAATTTCTGTAATACTTCAGTTATATGTGCCGGTTTTATTCGGAGATGCAATCGATGAAGTAGTTGCGGCACATGAGGTTAACTTTGATGGTATGTGGTATTATCTGAAGCAGATTGTGATATTCATTGTGATATCAGCACTTGCTACATGGCTTATGAACCTGTTAAATAATCGCATGACCTACAGAATCGTGCAGGATATCCGTTCGCAGGCAATCAGACATATCCAGGTACTTCCATTATCTTATCTGGACCAGCACAGCACCGGAGATATCGTAAGCCGTATCATTGCAGATACAGATATTTTATCCGATGGTCTGTTACTTGGATTTACACAGTTATTTTCCGGAATTGTGACGATCGTGGTAACGTTGATCTTCATGTTTTCCAAAAATGTGTGGGTAACATTACTTGTAATCGTTCTGACTCCATTTAGTTTTGTGGTTGCAAAATTCATTTCATCCAGATCTTATACGATGTTCAGAAAGCAGAGTGAGACAAGAGGTCGTCAGACAGCATTGATTGAGGAAATGATCGGCGGACAGAAAGTAGTCAAAGCATTTGGCTATGAGAAAGAGTCTTCCAGAAGATTCGATGAGATCAACAAAGAACTGCAGACATACAGCCAGAAAGCGGTATTCTACAGCAGTTTAACAAACCCGTCCACACGATTCGTCAATAATATCATTTACGCAGGAGTAGCACTTCTTGGAGCATTTTTAATTCCGGGAGGAACACTGACCGTTGGTGGTCTGTCTGTACTGTTATCTTATGCGAACCAGTATATGAAGCCGTTCAACGACATCAGTTCCGTGATCACAGAGATGCAGAATGCACTTGCATGTGCGGACCGTATCTTTGATCTGTTAGAGCAGAAAGAAGAGACACCGGATGCAGAAGGCACACTGGTTGATGTAAGTGGAAATGTAGCAATCGAAAATGTAGCATTTAGTTATGACAAAGAAAAGAAGCTGATTGAAGACTTTGATTTGGATGTAAAACCAGGTATGCGGATTGCAATCGTTGGTCCGACCGGATGTGGCAAGACAACATTTATCAATCTGTTGATGCGGTTCTACGATGTAGACGGTGGTAAGATCATGGTAGATGGGAAGGACATCCGTGACGTATCCAGACATGCGCTTAGAAGCAGTTTTGGCATGGTATTG
The DNA here is from genome assembly GCF_977044405.1 of Dorea sp. Taxonomy (NCBI): domain Bacteria; kingdom Bacillati; phylum Bacillota; class Clostridia; order Lachnospirales; family Lachnospiraceae; genus Dorea; species Dorea sp. Next base: position 79,569 of record NZ_CDRRQK010000001.1, on the reverse strand, counting down.
CAGGATACGTGGATCAAGAGTGGGACGGTGAGAGATAACATTTGCTTTGGAAAACCGGATGCAACGGATGAAGAGATCATCCGTGCGGCAAAAGAAGCAAGAAGCTGGGAGTTCATCCGCAGACTTCCAAAAGGACTAGATACAGTGCTTCACGAAGACAGTATCAGTCAGGGGCAGAAACAGCTTCTGTGTATCACAAGGGTAATGCTCTGTCTGCCGCCAATGCTGATCTTAGATGAGGCGACATCAAGCATTGATACACGTACGGAACTTCAGGTACAGGAAGCATTTGATAAGCTGATGAAGGGAAGGACAAGCTTTATCGTAGCCCACAGACTGTCTACGATACGTAATGCCTCGTTGATTCTTGTTATGAAAGACGGCAAGATCATCGAACAGGGTAATCATGAAGAATTGCTGAAAAAAGGTGGCTTCTATCATAAGTTATATCACAGCCAGTTTGAAAATTAATATGAAAAGGGGACGGGGTATTTTTAAAAAACCTCCGTCCCTTTTTTTAAATGTCCTGTCCCTTTTTAAAAAACCTCCGTCCCCTTCGTTTATTTATCTGCTATAATAACAGGTAGTTAGAAGTAAAAAAGGGAGTAAGTTTATATGACAATCAAAGAAATTGCAAAGCTGGCAGGCGTATCCAGTGCCGCAGTATCAAGATATCTGAATGGCGGTTATGTCAGTGATGAGAAGAAAGAACAGATCAGGAAGGTTATCGAAGAGACCGGATATCAGCCGTCAGCCCAGGCCAGAATGCTGCGTACGAAAAAAGCATGCCTGGTGGGAGTCGTTGTCCCGAAGATCAATTCAGAATCTATCAGCCATATTACAGCAGGTGTGGAGCAGGTCCTTTCAGAGAGAAATTATCAGATGCTGCTTGCAGGAACGGACAATACACCGGCAAAAGAAATCGAGTATATGCGTCTGTTTGAGAACTATCCGGTAGACGGAATTATCCTTGTAGGTACAATGATCACTGCAGAGCACAGAAGATTCCTGAAAGAATCCAAGGTACCGGTAGTGGTGATCGGGCAGCACACAAAATTTGCAAACTGTATCTACCATGATGATTATGGTGCAGGAGAAGCCATGGGACGTGCAGTAGCAGCCAAAAGCAAAAAAGAGATTGCTTATATCGGAGTATCCAGAGAAGATAAGGCAGCAGGAGCAGCAAGAGAAGACGGGTTCCGCGCCGGACTTAAGTCGATGGGAAAAGAATTGAAGGAAGAAAATTATAAAGTATCAGAGTTTACAACAGAGTCCGGGTATGAAAAAGTACTGGAATTATTAAATGAAAAACATGACATCGATATCATATCGTGCGCCACAGATACGATTGCTGCAGGTGCGATAGAAGCTATTCATGCTTATGTGGGAAGCCAGATCCCGAAAAATGTAGAAGATACAGGCTCCAGATTCCGTTATATATTGGAAAATACATCGATCCAGGTAACCGGATTTGGAGATAATCAGCTTTTAAAAGCCGTAACAGGCGGAATTCCGACGGTGCATTTTGGCTATAAGACCAGCGGAATCAGAGGTGCAGAACTTCTGTTGGATGTAATAGAACGTGGGGAAAATATACCGGTAGAGGTAAAATTGGGATATAGATTAGCGGAAATTGCCGAACCAGAGGAAAATATAGAAGATATGGTTATCGATTAAAAGCAAAAAAGTCAGGTATCAACACAAGACGAAGATATTAAAATGTATCATTCATGGATGAATAACTCCAAAATCGGTCAAAAACATCGAAAATCGTGCAAATCGCACAAAAATGAATATTAAAAATCAGTAAAAATGCCATATTTACAAATGGCATTTTTTTTCTTATCATTAAATCAAGAAATATGAAAACGATTACATATAAAACGCATGAAAAGGGAAGGAGAGTTATTATGGATTACAGAAAGATCGCACAGGAAATTTTGAATCATGTCGGTGGAAGTAAGAACATTGCATCTGCAGCACACTGTGCAACGAGACTAGTAGCAGACGACACAGCAAAAGCAGAAGAAAAAGAAGTAGAAGACAAGACAGAAACAACAGCAGATGATACAGAAGAAGTAGCAGAAGAGGCATTAACAAGCCCGGTAAATGGAACACAGATTCCATTAGGAGAAGTAAAAGACGAGACATTTGCATTCGAGATGCTTGGAGCAACCGTAGCAGTAGAGCCTGCAGATGGTAAGATCGTAGCACCATGTGACGGAGAGGTCTCTAACATATTTGAAACCGGTCATGCCGTATGTATTACAACAAAAGCAGGCGGGGAACTTCTGATCCATATCGGTATCGACACCGTGAAGATGGACGGAAAAGGATTTACCAAGAAAGTATCTGATGGAGATAAAGTACATGCAGGAGATGTCCTGGTAGAAGCAGATCTTGATGAGATTAAGAAGGCAGGATATCAGACAACAACCATGATGATCCTGACGAACACAGATGACTTTGGAAATGTAACAAAGGCAGAACCTGCTGAAGTTAAGACAACAAGCAAAGTAATGACACTTGCAAAATAATAGTACGATATGGGGCCGAAAGTAATATAAACTTCCAGCCCCATAACTATAAGAAGATGTAAGGATTTTGGGATTGCGGGAAATGCATAGCAATGGAGTAATCCAGGTACATCACAAGATACAAAAGCAGCATAAAAATAACATAATAAAATAGATGGAGACGATAGGATTATGAACGCATTAACAAGAGATCTGGTAAAATTAGTAGATATAGCAGAGAAGAATCAGAAGGCAAAAGAAGAATTATCCGCATCAGATAGAAAGTTCCGCGAAAAACTACATCTGATGCCGCCGGTTGGCTGGCTGAACGATCCAAACGGACTCTGTCAGTTTCAGGGAATCTATCATGCATTCTTCCAGTATTCACCATTCAATCCGGAAGGCGGCGTAAAGATGTGGGGGCATTACACCAGTACGAATATGATCGACTGGGAGTATCAGGGCAATGCACTTTATCCTGACCAGCCATTTGACTGCCACGGGGTATATTCCGGATCCGCATTTATCGAAGATGGGAAAATGTATCTGTATTATACAGGAAATGTCAAATTAGAAGACGGGGATTACGATTACATCAGAAACGGACGTGAGGGCAACACTGTTCTTGTAGTGACAGAAGACGGTAAGACATTTGGAAACAAAAAAGAATTGATGAGAAATTCAGACTATCCGGACAATCTGACCTGTCATGTAAGGGATCCAAAAGTATGGAAAGAAAATGATACCTATTATATGGTACAGGGTGCAAGAACCAATGAAGATGTAGGACAGGTGCTTGTGTTTGAGTCTGAGGATAAAGTAAACTGGAAGTTCAAAAGCCGCGTAGAATCCGAAAAACCATTTGGTTATATGTGGGAGTGCCCGGATTATTTTGAAATTGGAGATAAAAAGATTCTTTCTACATCTGTACAGGGACTAGAAGGCGGCGTGTGGAATGACCGAAATGTATATCAGTCCGGATATTTTGAAGTAGAAGGAGACATTCTCGGAGAATATAAGTTATCGGATTATTACTTATGGGATTACGGATTTGATTATTATGCACCACAGAGCTTTGAGACTGAGGATGGAAGAAGAATTCACATAAGCTGGATGGGAATGCCGGACTGCGAAGAATATACGAATCCGACGATCCAGACAGGATGGCAGCACTGCTTTACATTTCCACGTGAAATCTTCGAAAAAGACGGTAAGATCTGCCAGCGTCCGGTAAGAGAGCTGGAAGAAAAGAAGAAGCTGGTAAGTAAAGGCAAAGATATGCTGAGTGTAGACGGCTATGCAGTATATGAGATGGATATAAAGAACATATCCGGTAACCAGTTCAAAGTTATACTTTCGGACGAACTGATTCTGGATTACAAAGACGGGAAATTCCAGATGCATTTTACAAGCCAGAAGAAGACTTCGCTATCTGCAGGAAGAAGCTTGAGATATGTGGAAGTTGAAGAAGTGAAGAACCTGAAGATTCTGGCAGACGCATCTTCGGTAGAAGTATTTGTAAATGAAGGAGAGTATGTATTCTCCACAAGATACTATCCGGAAGAGTATAAAGTGCAGGCAGAAGCAAACGGGGCACAGATTACATTCGCAAGTATTTCGTAAGATTATATAAAAACATCACTATATGACGCCTGAAGAATTCCGGGAGAGGAAGGAATAAGCGGATATAGTGATGTTTTTTTATATCATTATGTGTTCGGAAGAAGATGTTGGTGACAGATTCTCTGTATAATGGTTCAACATTTACAGAGAACATTTTCAGACACACGGATGTAACATATACAGATATTTCTCAAAATTAACGCCTTCATTCACGGGTACATCTTCTGAAACAGAATCAATCAAAGCTTTTTCAAGAAATCGTCCGGCAATGTGTATGATCTCCGAAAGTTCCTGTCCACGGGCAAGTCCGCCGGTAATGCAGGAAGCAAACAGATCCCCGGTTCCGGAATAACTGCCTTTGCAGCACGGGAAGGCAGAAAGAACAGGCGGCACATAAGTATCTGCATCCGTATGATCTAATAGAAGATTTCCAATCTTATGGACAGAAGTTCCCTGCTCCTTGTCTGTAAAATGAATGCCTGTAATGATGATTTTTGCAGGATGTCCCGCGGGCAGCTTCTGACTGGCTGTCTGTAGTTTTTCTGTGATATCCCGGATAGAGAGAAGCGGATTTTGAAAATCGGCATAGTCCGTATCCGTCAGAAGACAGAATTCGGTGAGATTCGGGGTAATAACGTCTGCGCGGGTAACAAGCTGCTTCATGGCAGCGAGAAGTTCACCGGTATACATATCATAAGTAAGCCCGTCATCACCCATAACAGGATCTACGACGAGAAAGGTATTGTTTTTCTGAAATGTATCTAAAAAACGGAAAATCTGCTCGATCTGTGCTACGCTTGCGGTATAGCCGGTATAAATCCCTGAAAACTCTGTTTCAAGCTTTTTCCACTCCTGACGGAAATGATCCATCTTACCGGTAAAATCATAGCTATAATAGCTCGGATATTCCGTCTGGGAACTTAAAATAGCAGTCGGAAGTGGACAGGGCTGGACGCCCATGGATGATAATACGGAGATGGCAGCCGTCAGGGAACAGCGGCCAAGACCGGATAAGTCATTGATTACGGCAATTTTTCTGGTCATGTGTAAGTCCTCGTGTTTTAGAATGATTTAATTATAGCATTATAAAAATCAGAAAGAAAAGTCCAGACGTAAAAAAGAAAGACAAGCCACAGGATTTATATTACTGTTCATACGCCCGGCAAACAGTGGCTTTATCACAAAGAAAGCGAATAATTAATAAGAAAAAATGGGGACTGGAATGTGTCTGGAAAAGTTAATTTGAAAAAATATAAAAAAATTTAAAATATGTGTTGACAGATTGAAAATGATGCGCTATACTTAATTTCGTTGCTGAGGTACACAAACAACTGAAGCAAATAAATAATATGTGCGCGTAGCTCAGCTGGATAGAGCGTCTGGCTACGGACCAGAAGGTCGGGAGTTCGAATCTTCTCGCGCACGTATGAGAAACCCTTGTTTGACAATTAAGTCGGGCGAGGGTTTTTTACTGTGTTTCTATATTTGAAAGAGGAAGCGGTGTTTGCACAACGTATGAATTGGAATAAAGAGGTTACTGTTTGCATAACGTGTGAATAGTAACATAAAGAGAAGGTTCGTAGTGAGGTGCGGTGTGAATATGTTGACAGAATGTATCTGACTGTGCTAAGGTAACAAAGAGCAAATAAATATTAAGATTGTGTGAGGTGTCAGTCAGATATGATCTGGACTGGTGAAAAGGGAAACAGGTGAGAATCCTGTACGAACTCGTCACCGTATTTTGCGAGCAGAAGCAATATTTCCACTGGAATACCGGGAAGGAAGCAGAAGCGTTCGAGCAATAAGCCGGGAGACCTGCCTTTCGCAGTACAGGAACGATAAGTTCAGGCCACGAGGAATTGGCAGTACGAAATGGATAGAAAACTGTTAGTTTATTTAATTTTTAAAGATTTAACAGTTTGTTTTCGTTGTCTTCGTTTTCTGGCGGAGGCTTTTTTTATATAAAAAGTGAGCCGCAGGGATTGTACTGCTCGACAATCAGAACCAGGAGGTAGAAAGCATGAAAAAGAAACTAGTAGTATTATTACTGACAGCAGCGATGTGCGTATCAGCGCTCGGAGGATGTGGAAGTAAGACAGAAAGCTCTGACAGTAGCAGCAAAAAAACTACAGAAGAATCATCAAAAGATGATGATCAGAAAGCTGCAGATGAGGTCGCAAAGAAGATAGATGCAATCTATGTGCAGGAAAGAAATGATAAGACAGATGAACAGTGTAAAGAAGCAAAAGAGGCGTGGGACAAATTGACAGATGCACAGAAAGAACTGGTAGAAGGTGAAAATGCAGATCCGGATTACTTTGGAAGAGATACCGGAGATGCGTCAGCAGATGATCCGTTAAATGAAGATAATATCGGAGAGAAAGAGCTTCTGGTAGTAAGTTTTGGAACTTCTTTCAATGCAAGCCGTGCAGCTGATATCGGAGGAATAGAAAAAGCTCTTCAGGCAGCAAATCCGGACTGGTCAGTAAGAAGAGCATTTACAGCTCAGATCATTATCAACCATGTGCAGGCAAGAGATGATGAGAAGATTGATAATATGGATCAGGCACTGGAAAGAGCTGTAAAGAACGGTGTAAAAGAACTGGTCGTACAGCCGACACATTTGATGCATGGTGCCGAATATGATGAGTTAACAGAAGCAGTTAACAACTATAAAGACAAATTCGAATCTGTAAAGATTGCAGAGCCGCTTCTTGGAGAAGTAGGAGCTGATGCAACTGCTATTAATGCAGATAAAGCAGCCGTAGCAGAAGCAATCACAGCAGAAGCAGTTAAGACAGCAGAGTATGACAGTCTTGATGCAGCTGCGGAAGACAGCACAGCATTCGTATTCATGGGACATGGAACATCTCATACCGCAAAAATCAGCTACTCCCAGATGCAGGCACAGATGGAGCAGCTTGGATATAAGAATGTATTTATCGGAACTGTAGAAGGTGAGCCGGAAGAGACTTCCTGCGAATCGGTAATTGAAAAAGTAAAAGAAGCAGGATATAAGAACGTAATCCTCCGTCCGCTGATGGTTGTAGCAGGAGATCATGCGAACAATGATATGGCTGGAGATGACGATGATTCATGGAAGAGCCAGTTCGAAGCATCTAAGAACTTCGACAGCGTGAAGACTCAGATCGCCGGACTTGGTGAGATTGAAGCAATCCAGCAGTTATATGTAGCTCATACAAAAGCAGCTATGGATGCTCAGTAAAAAGGATAATTAAGGGAGATAGCAATGTTGAAAAAGAGATTAATGGCAGTTATTTTGTCAACAGTAATGACAGCAACGGTATTTACAGGATGTGCAGGTAAGAGCGAAAGCAGTAAATCAGACACCGCATCAGCAAAGACAGAACAGCAGAAAGCGGATGCAAAAGAAGAAAAGTCAGAAGATCAGGAACAGAAAAAAGCTCCGATCGAGGATGGAACTTATACTGCAGAGTTTAACACGGACAGTTCGATGTTTCATGTAAATGAAGCGAACGAAGGAAAAGGCACATTGACGGTAGAAGACGGGAAGATGACAATACACGTTAGTCTTGTATCAAAGCATATTGTGAATCTGTTCCCTGGTACAGCAAAGGAAGCTCAGAAAAAAGGCGCAGAGCTTTTAGAGCCAACTACAGATGAAGTTACATACAGTGATGGAACGACAGAAGAAGTCTATGGATTCGATGTTCCTGTTCCGGCATTAGATGAAGAATTTGATCTGGCGCTGATCGGAACCAAAGGAGTCTGGTACGATCACAAAGTAAGTGTAACCAATCCTGTAAAAGCTGAATAAACGAATTGTGTCATACGTCTTGTAGAAAACCTGTTTAAGACACGCTTTAAGATAAGTAAAATATGAATAAAAACTCTTATTTCTCATATAATGTAGAGATTACAAAAGATGGGAAGTAAGAGTTTTTTATTGTCGTCATGCGTTCGGAAGAAGTGATGATGTCGGAGTCTCTGGATGTAGACATCTTAATATAAAATAGTAAAAATGCATAAAAAAACAAATAAAAGCTAGACTTTTATGTGGAAATACACTAATATTATATTAACGACGAAAGCAGTTACAGTTCTTCCGGTAAGAAATTTCCGAATTGAAAATTTTAAGAGAACCGTAACATGGGGCGTGAATAAAACAGGAAGGAAACAAGTGAATGAAAGGAAATGTAATTGTAGGACAATCTGGGGGACCAACAGCAGCAATCAATGCAAGTCTTGCCGGTGTATACCGGACAGCAAAAGACCGTGGGGCAAAGAAAGTATATGGAATGCTTCATGGAATTCAGGGATTATTAAAGGAAAAATATATTGATCTTTCGGATCATATCAAGACAGAACTGGATGCAGAATTATTAAAACGGACACCGGCTGCATTCTTAGGATCATGCCGGTACAAACTTCCGGAAATCCATGAGAACAGGGAAGTATATGATAAGATATTTGAAATCCTGGACAAACTGGATATCGAGGCATTTATTTATATTGGTGGAAATGATTCCATGGATACAATCAAGAAATTATCCGATTATGCGATTGTATTCGGACATGCAATCCGTTTTATCGGATGCCCGAAGACCATTGATAATGATCTGGCACTGACCGATCACACACCGGGATATGGAAGCGCAGCAAAGTATATCGGTACATCCATGAAAGAGATCATCCGTGACAGTTTCTGTCTGGAGTACGAAAAAGGTGTGGTATCTATCGTAGAGATCATGGGACGTAATGCAGGATGGCTGACAGGAGCCGCAGCACTGTCAAAAGGGGAAGACTGTGAGGGACCTGACCTGATCTATCTGCCAGAGCTTCCGTTTGATCTGCAGTTATTTGGGGAAAAGATCAAACAGCTGCTGCAGGAGAAGACATCGATTGTAGTTGCGGTATCAGAAGGTATCAGAACGGCAGATGGGACCTATGTATGTGAACTGGGGAACAGCATTGACTTTGTAGATGCATTTGGACATAAGCAGTTGTCGGGAACGGCATCTTATCTGGCAAGTTATATTGCAGGTGAGATCGGCTGTAAGACACGTGCGATTGAATTAAGCACACTGCAAAGAGCAGCGTCTCATGCAGCATCCAGGGTAGATATCCTGGAAGCATATCAGGTAGGTGGAGCAGCAGTAAAAGCAGCAGATGAGGGCGATACAGGCAAGATGGTTGTATTAAAACGTCTCTCAGATGATCCATATCAGTGTGGAACAGAGGTTAAAGATGTGCACAAGATTGCCAATGATGAAAAACTTGTGCCAAGAAGCTGGGTGAATAAAGAAGGAACCTATGTAACAAGTGAATTTATCTCTTATGTACGTCCGCTGATCCAGGGAGATGTATCACCGGTTATGGTAGATGGAATCCCGAGACATCTGTATACACCGAAGGAATTAAGTCACAGATAAGAAATGATAGAAAAGTAAAAGATTCATCCGTAATGTTCCAAAATGCAGACGGCTGGAAAAGCTGCCTGACAAGAACTTACGGATGAATTTTTTTGACAAATTATGCAGGAAGGTCAGAGTGTGTCATATATCTTGCGGAAAGCATTTTTAGATACATATTAATACTGGCAGTTTTCACAAGATTTTGCGATTCTTAAAAAGTCTCTTGTTTTTTTGAAAAGTATCAAGTAATATAGGCTTACTTTATATATTCAAAATAGAATCTATTAACAAATCAATAAACATCCCGTAACAATGAAACTGATTTAACAAAATATAGCAAGGATTCTCGTTCCTCTACGATGGTAGATGGATTGCAGAAAAAGCAAACAGAGCGTTTGTGATACATATGGCAACAGGATATAGTCATTCGAAGATGAAGAAAGGATGGATTATATGGAAAATATAGAGGTGGTAGCATGACAGAAGTATCGAAGAAAACAAGTTATGATGTATTGCGGTTGATCGAACATGGAAAAAGCTGTTATATCAGTTCAGAAAATGTAGAGGGGAAAACACTTGTAAAATATTTAAAATATCACCCGGCGCTGGAAAAATCAGAATTATATGAGATATTAAGAGAGATTACCAGACAGCTGGAATTGATTCACCGTTGCAGGGGGAATCCCTGTTATCAGTATGTGAATCCCTATAGTATGATCCGGGCAGATGACGGAAGGATTTATTATCTGGATATGAAATCAGAAGATGGAAAGGAACATATCCGCTTTATGCAAAGAAGAGATATCAGGGAATATTTCCTTCCGTCAGATGAAAAATACTACCAGCATGCCAGTATGGAACTGGATATTTATGGGTTAGGGAGAACATTTCAGTATATTCTGGCTTCTACAGAACCAGAGCCGCATCTTAGCAGACGGGAAGAGATCCGTCTGAAGAAAATAATATCAAAAGCACTGGGAAACCAGTCTTCCAATTATTCAAGTATATCAGATATTCAAAAACAAATTCCAACATATAAAGAGAAAGAAAAAAGACAGAATTCATCACGGAAGAGAAAATCTCTGAAGAAATTGTGCATAATAGGCAGTCTCGTATTACTGGCGGGTGGATATCTTTTCTGGCAGACGCTGGAAAGGAGAAAAAGTGTACAAGTAAGTAAGGTATTGGTGGAAAAAACTGATCAGAAGACGGGAAAGAATGCCGGTAAAGGAATAGGAGGGGCAGGCAGGTCTACCGGAAACAATAATCCGGATCAGGCATATATAGAGCTTGCAATGGCATATTTCCTGGATGTGGGGGATGCAGATAAGAGCATGAAATATCTGAAAAAAATGAAAGATAGCAAAATAGCAGAAAATCTGGGGATACTGATTGCATCTTACAAAGAACATGAGATGACTGTAAGCGGAACAAGATACCAAAAAGGAATGCAGGAGTTAGAAAACTGGTTAGCAGATAACAAACCGGAGAAAAAAGAGCTGCAGGTGAAATATCTGAGATGTCTGATAAGAGGATATGGACTTATGAACGGGAAAAAAGGCGCAGATGAAGTCCTACGGTTGGTGAATAAAGAACAGGGCAATAATGGAATGGCTAATAAGCATCTTGATAAAGAAGCGGAGAAAGAATTAAGAAAGTACGAGGCAGCAGCATATGAGAAAAAAGGAGAAAGAGAAAAAGCGGCAGAAGTCTATACAGATCTGCTGCAATTGGAACCGGATTCAAAATTGCGTGAGCAGTTGTACAAAAAAATGGTGTTATTGTATGAAAAAAGTGGACGGAAAGATATGGCAGGAGAGATATGCAGACAGGGAATGAATGAACTGAAGGAATCGGAAGAACTGAAATTACTTCATATCAGAATACTGTGTGCAGATACATCCATCAGCAGAGAAGAATGTGCACAGGTGATAAAAGGATATTTGACAGAGTATCCGGGATTATCAGAGACAGAAGAATTTAAAAAACTACAGAAAGAATATGAGATTCGAAGAGAAGGTGAAGAAGTATGGGTAGGAAGATAAAAAGATATATCATCATTATGTTACTGGTAGTTATGACAGGAACAAGTCTGAAGATGGGCGCGCATCTGGGGGAAGCAACAGAAGTATTCGCAAAAAATACATCGGCAAAAAAGAATAATACAGGAAAGACGCAGAACAGACAACAGAAAACAGCAGATCAGGCACAGGCAGAAGGTAAAAAGAGGACTATAAAAGACATAGAAAATAAAAAAGCAAAGCAAAAGAATGTAGAAAAAAAGAATAAAAAAATAAGAATAATGGGACGGGAAGAAATCGATGAAAAAGAAGAAACAAATGCAGGTGATGCGATAGATAAGAAAGAGAATGGAAGTGGGGAAGAACCGGAAGATAAGAAAAAAGAAGGTGAAACAGAGAAAGAAAAAGATAATGAGAAAAAAGAAGATGAAACAGAGAAAGAAAAAGATGATGAGAAAAACGATAGAGAGGATATAGAAGAAACAGATAAAAATCAAGATCAAGAAGCAGATGAAGAAGAGAATGAAGAAGATGATAATGATTTTACCTTTGTTTCGAATGAAATTATCAAACAAGTAGAAGAAGTAGAACTATATCAGATATCGTATAATGAGCCGGATGGAAAAAACGGATATTATATAAAAAAACCACAGGTCAGTCTTAAGCATATAAGTCCGAATGGCATTACAAAATACCGGACAGTGAACGGAGTTGGAGATAAACAGGAAGGGATATTAGATAAAGCAGGAACAGAATGCAGTGTTTCGGACCGCTTTATGGAAGGAAAGAATATTCTGGAAGTGTGGATGGAAGATGCGAATGGACAGGTGATAGGAGAATCGGAAAGCAGACAGGAATTCGATATGGATATGCTGAATCCAAAAGTAAAGATAAGTGTTCCACAAGGATTCCGGGCATGGTATCCGGAGGATGTACCGTTATCGGTAGAGGCAGATGATGGTGCGAGAGGAAGCCAGATTGCAGAGATACAGTGCAAGATAGGGGATAAATTGGTTGGACGGACGGAAAATTCTACAGCACAGTTTCAGATTACAGAAGAGGCAAATAGCGGACAAGGAGTATTGGTTCATGTAATCGTAACAGACCATGCAGGAAACCGTACGGAGCTGGCGGACCGGGTTTGTCTTGATAAGAAGCTGCCGGTAACTACAATAGAAGGAATTCAGGACTATCTGATTACGAGTAAACCGGTGAATGTTATATACCGTGCAAAAGAAGAAAACCGTATGAAAGAATTACAGGCAGGAACCAGTCACGAAGATGAAAAAGGGAATACCACACAGCAGAATATCACAAAATGGGAAGAGAATGGAAAAGAAAAGTCAGGCAGCCAGACACTGTCAAAAAACGGAATCTATAAGCTTCAGGTTCTGGCAGAAGACATGGCCGGAAATCAAAGTAAGACGGAAAAGCAGGTGATCATAGACAAAGATAATCCGGTCATCATGCATGTAGAAGAACTGGATGGAAAATATATGAAGGAGTTCCAGTGGCAGTACGAGTCCGGAGAATGGATACAGGATTTTACCAGTTATACATATCTGATGCAGTTAGATGATGAACTGTATAAGCCGGGAGAAAAGATCGAAAAAGAAGGAACCCATACCTTGCGTGTAAGCGCAGAAGATGCAGCAGGAAATACAGGTGAGGCAAAAGCAAAGTTTGTCATAGACCATACACCACCGGTAATCCGGTTTGAAAATGTAGCAGAGGGTGAAACATACGAAAAAGAGCGGACAGTGAAGATACAGACAGAGAAAAAAGAAGATTATATAGAAGCAGTAAAGATTAATGGAAAGGAACAAAAATTAAAAAAGAAGAACACAGACAGTTATGAATGCAAACTGGATGAAGAAAAAGAATATGAAATTGAAGTACGGGCAAAAGATCTGGCACAAAATGAAACTGTTTCAAGAGTAAGCTTTCGGATCGGGGCGGAAAAATCCATACTGCAAAAAATCATAGACCCTGTAAAACGGACATTTTTCGGTGGAAAAGATGGAGATAAAGATGTCTCAAAAGGGGATATCAATGATGAAAAAGAGACAGAAGGTGGATATCTTTTATGGAAGATAACAGGTGCTTTGGTGATAGGAAGCACTGTTTGTATAATTGGATACCGGAAAAAGGAATACTTGAAAAATCTCATGAAAAAATTTAGAAAGTAGATTGGAATGTGCAGGAATTGTCATAAGAATCTGTCACAGGCAGTTCTTTGAGAATATATGCTGGTAAAAAAGAGGGCTGCCGAGGCAGCCCTGATAAAATTCATGATAAATGCTAATGCATCTTGCAAAAGCAGGTAGTGAAAAGGATGAAAAACATCCTCAAAAAAATCCTTTAGGAAGGGAGGATGCCGGGTAACCGCTTCCGCAATTCCCGGCATGTATTATGAAAAAGTTTATTCCAAATAGTATTTACATACTAGATAACGTCTTTTGTATTTATCTGATGGTTATAGTATAGGCAATACCTATGAAGAAAGAATGTTAAAGAAGTGAAGGAATTTTGAAAGATAAATGAACAAATTGTGAACAAGGGGGTTTACAAAGATTTTGTTGGAAAATAGCGCGAAATGGATTATACTAAAAAGAAGTCAAGTTTAAAGAAAGAGGAGAAAAAAGAATGAAATATATTTCTTTTGCCATTCCGTGCTATAATTCGCAGGATTATATGGCGCATGCGATAGAAAGCATTCTTCCAGGTGGAGAAGATGTAGAGATCATTATCGTAAATGACGGATCAAAAGACAGAACATCAGAGATTGCTCATGAATATATGGAAAAATATCCAACAATCATAAAAGTTGTGGATAAGGAAAACGGTGGACATGGAGATGCCGTAAACTCAGGACTTACACATGCAACAGGAAAGTATTTTAAAGTTGTAGATAGTGATGACTGGGTAGATGAAGAGGCACTTCATAAAATATTAGATGTTTTACGTCATATGGAAGAGGATGAAGTAGAACTGGACATGCTGATTGCTAACTATGTATATGAAAAGGTTGGAGCAACGCATAAAAAAGTCATTCACTACCGTAATGTACTGCCACAGGATGAGATTTTCCGCTGGGATGATATGGGACATTTCCATCTGGATCAGTATATCCTGATGCATTCTGTTATCTATCGTACGGATATGCTGAAGCTGATTCAGCTGCAACTGCCAAAGCATACATTTTATGTAGATAACATCTATGTATATTATCCATTGCCACATGTGCGTAAGATCTATTATATGGATGTGGATCTTTACCGTTACTTTATCGGAAGAGAAGATCAGTCGGTGAATGAAAAAGTCATGATTAAGAGACTGGATCAGCAGATCTTTGTTACGAAGACAATGATCGATATGTACCAGATCAAAGATATCGGAAGTAAGAAGTTAAGACAATATATGTTGAATTACCTTGCGATTATGATGACGGTATCTTCTATTCTGTGTATCCGTTCAAAAGATAAAGAGAATCTGGCGAAGAAGAAGGAACTCTGGCAGTATTTGAAGAAGAAAGATTTAAGAAGTTTCATGAGAATCCGTTATGGAATTCTCGGACAGACAATGAATATTCCTGGAAAATCCGGTCGTAAGATATCATCACTTGCATATACAGTTGCAAGACGTCTGATTGGATTTAATTAGTAGAAAATTCTTGTAAAGCAGAATAAATAAAAAGACACCCCTTGAAAGAAAAGGTTGGAGTGTATCTGAAATATCATTTCAGAAATCTATATGTCCGACTTTACGGTATATTTTGCTTTCATCCGGTTGACAAAAGAAAAATATCGTGGATATAATACAGAGAAGTAAGTTTAAACTAACTAAAGTATGTCTGAAAATATGTAAAATCGGAGGCAGATTATGGGGAGAAGAAAAGCATCAGAAGTAGACAACCAGAAAGAAAAAAGAGAGGATCTTCTGGAACATCTTTATCAGATCTACCGGCAGGGCGAAGAATTGACAGTGGCAGAATATGCCACAGAAAAAGGTTTTTCCATGCGGGAGACCAATGCGTTGGTAAGGGAATTGAAGTTGTCAGGATATGTGGAAGAAGAGAAAAAAACAGGAAGACTGATTCTGACAGAATTAGGAAAAATGGAAGGCATGGATTGCCTCGAACGACATGAAAAATTGACACAATTTTTCCAGATGGTCAGTGGAATGGAACAGGAAGAGGCCCAGGAGGATGCGTGCAGGATTGAACATGTGATCAGCCAGAAGGCACTGGAAGGGATAGATGGATTCTTAAAATACGGAGATGTATATGACCGCAGTTATAAGGGGATGGATATGTACAATGTATTTGGAGAAGGAACATTTGAAATCCTGCTTGGTATCTATCAGCCGGAACGAAGAAATCCAAGATTGCTGGCCGGGGAAGATGAAAAATTCCAAAGCAAGGGAATATTAAAAATTGAAAAAGGTATCAGCTGGTTTGTATTAAAGGCAAAAGAGGATATGGATCCAGGAGTTATCTGGTACCGCAGGAGCACGGGATGGGTTCAGGCAAAAAAAGAGGAAAATGCTTTTTATCTGCCAACAGATATATTTTCTTATATGAAAAATGTGAAAGTGCCAGTGACGGAAGCTGAGGCGCTTATTGCGATTACTCCGTTTGAACAGGAGCCGGTAACGATTGACTGCCGGGAAGTGAACATACATATATGGTAATAGAGAATAAAAGAAAGAACAACAGGAGAAGGAAGTTCACATGGAAAAGGGCGCACATCTTAAGAGAAAAAATCAACCGACGATGGCACAGATCCAGTATGTGCTGGAGCTTGATAAACTGGAGAAGAAAAAAGGAGCACAGGGAGAAGTGGCAAAGATCTGCGGGGTAAATGCATCGACCGTATACCGCTTTTATAAAACCTGTATGGAACAGGGATATCTGGGGGAAGATCTTACATTTACAAAAGCCGGGAGAGTCTGGATTGAACGTTATAAGAATCTGCTCACAAGATTAGAAAGATATTTAACAGATATTGGGGGAACAGAAGATTCGGTGAAGGAAACATTGGGAAATATGCTTGAAAATGTGGATCTCTATATGCTGGAACTGATGCTGAAGGATTACGAGCAGAAAAAGAGTGTTGTAATCAGCAGGAAGAAACAGTTAAACGAAGATGTAATATACAATATCAAACGTTATGGAAATTATCAGGTAAAATACGGAATCTACAGACTGAACCGCCGGCCGGATACGGCTTCATTATCCATGGCGATGCATGGATTTGAAGAAAGAGCAGAGATTGTATGGGAAGAAGATACACCATATCTGGTATTGAGAGTAAAAGCTTTAACGGCAAAATCAAGATTGGACGGTAAAGAAAGAATAGGATATCTGGACACACTTAGGTATGAGGATAACAGCAGATTGATTGTTGCAAGGTCTGAAGAAGGAAGAATCTATATTCCGATATCGGCCTGTGAAATACACTATTATCAGGGGGGGAGTATCGTGGCAAAAGTACCGGTCACGGTAACAAGCAGTGTGGGAAGACAGCATATGCCGGAGAGTACAGCACTATTGCTGTTCTGGTTATAGTAGTGTTGAAAAGAATTGTTGAGAAAAGTTATCAAAACAAAAAACGACTTAAAAAATAGAAATAACAAGAGTATATACAAAAACGGAAAAATCAGAAAAAACCTTGTAAATACAGGAAAATACGAGAATTTGACTTTTTAGATAACGCAATTTTTTGCATTTTAAGAAAAAGAAAATCCCGTGTTTTCCTGTTTTTTTATTGCATTAAATGCAAAAAGAAAAACGGGAAAATTCATTGACGGAGTTTGAAATGGTATGTTATATCATTGGTGTCAAAAAAAGTTGGAAGCAACTAACCGTAAAACAAAGGGATGATAAGATGAGTGATAAAGAACAGATACAACCAGAAACAACACAGACAGTAAACATACAGACAACTACAGAACAAAAAAACCGGAAAAAAAGAAAACTGATCGTAGCCGGAATCGGTCTGGCAGCAGTCATCGCAGCCGGGATTATATATAACCGTATGCAGCCAAAAGAAGTAACCAATTACGACACTGCATTTGAAGAAGAGCAGACAAAGCCGGAAAGTGAAGGTCAGAATGCCAGTACAGAAAAAGGAATTCAGATACCGGGATACAAGACAATTACTGTGGCATCCGGAAGTAAAGATGTAGATGTAGAACTTATGAACCCGGAGGAGAACGAAGTATATTTTGAAATATCGTTCTATCTGCCGGATACAGACGAGACCATTTACACATCAAAAAAGATAAAGCCGGGACAGCACATTTACCATATCACACTGAACAGGGAACTGATGGCAGGTGAATATCCACTGACAGTAAAATATGCAACATGCAGTGCGGATGAAAAGATGACGCCGAAAAACGGTGCGGAAGTGAACTGCACGTTAAAGGTGGTATAAAGCAAAGTATTACAGAACAGCAAAAAAATAAAATTCATAAAAATAAAAGTAATACAAATGAAAACCGATATAAAATTCCAGAATCACACAGACAGATTTGAAGGCGCGCTCAGATTCTGTGGAAGTCAGGAGTTTATATAATAATTAAAAACCAGGGAGGCTAAATAGAATGAGATTAAGAAAGATTTCAGGAGTTATTTTATCAGCAGCACTTGTAGCAGGCATGTGCAGTACAGCATTTGCAGCAGACAACACATCAGCAGATTATGAGAATGGGGCATATACAGGAACGATTCATTTTATGAAAGGTGAAGATGCGACTCAGACAAGTATGTGTGATTCCATCTTTGCGCATGAAGCAGATGTTACATTATCAGATGACACAGCAGAACTTACTTTTTATGTAGCATATCCGGTTCCTAGCTTTGCGGATCAGGGAGCTGACGGAACTATCAAAGATGTAGTTATGACAGTTGACGGAGCTGCTTATACAGGAGAATCAGATCTCACTACAAAAGCAGTAAAAACATTTGATACAGAGGGAAAGATGTTTGGAATCAAGGCAGGGGATGAACTTACAACACAGGCTGTAACCGTTGATCTGCCTCGTTCCGCAGTAGACAGCTTTGAAGATGGAATTGCAACATCTGCATATGTCAATATCGTAATGAATACAACACAGAATTTCTATGCAAAAGTAACAGACCTGACAAAGAAAAATTCCGGATCAGACACAGGCAATACAACAACAGATTCCAAGGACATGGAGATTACTGCAAACGTAGAAAAGAAAATCTCAGAGCCGGCTTACACAGTAACCGTACCAGAAAGCGCAGCAATGGGAACATTAAGCAGAGACAAAGATAACAAAGTAAAATATGACGTAACAGTAACAGCAACTGACCTCAATGGTACGTTATCTGTAACAACTCCGGCAGCCGGAGAGCTCACAAGTGGAAGCAACAAACTTGCATTTGCGAACAGCTTTGGAACACAGCAGATTACAGAAGACACCACAGGTGGAAAGCTTTCAGGAGAACTGAGTGTATCGGCAGAAGCTGTAAAAGCTGCAACAGCAGGAAATTATACAGGCACAACAACCTTTACAATCTCATATGCTGGAAAATAAAGAGAAGTACAGGCTGGAATAACTGAATAATAAATAAATCAGGAATCCTCCGTTCATAGTTAGTTATATGTTCCCGGAGGATTCTTGTTATTTTGGAGAAATTCTAAATGAAAAGAAGACAAAAAAGAAAATCAAATATATTAATTCTGGCAGGAGTAACAGGATGTCTTCTGGTTACACAGCCGGTCTGTGCCCAGGAAACAAATAGGCAGAAAAGCGAACAAAAAACCGTGATAACAGCAAATGTTGCGCATTATATCGAGGAGCCATCCTATATTATGTCGATCCCGTCTGCAGCGAACTTTGGTGCGCTGGATTCTGAAAATGATCAGATTCAGAATTACAGTATTGATATCGATGTAAAAGATAAAACCGGAATCCTGACGGTATCAGCACCGGAAGGAGGGATATTAAATTCCGGGACGAATACGCTGAAATTTGAAAATGATTTTGGCAATCAGGAGATCGTACTGTCTGATCTGAAGGACGAGGAAAAGATTACAAAAAGTCTGTCCGGCACATTGACGATCCGGGGAGATGAGATAAAAGCTGCTGCACCGGGAAATTATACGGGAACGACCACATTTACCATTACATACACAAGTAAAAAAAGCGATACAGATAATAAAAATAATGGAAACAGTGGAAATAACAACAATAATAACAGCGGGAACGGCAATCAGAATGCGGCAAACGGTATTAGCAACACGTTAAAAAAGAATACATTTGGAAGTAATACGCTGGGATCTGGTAAGCTTGGGAGCAGCACTCTTGGGGGAAGCAAATTAGGCAGTACCTCCGGAAGTCTTGCGTCAGCTAATAAGACTGGCAGCAGCTTAAAAACAGCCAGTGTAAAAACAGGGGATACAGGAAATTACGGAGTCTGGATGGCAGCGATGGTGTCGAGTGTGGTATGTCTGGCATTAGTTTTCCTGAAGAAAAAGAGACAGAAAAAAGATATGGGAGAGTAGAGTATGAAGGAAAGGAAAGCAAAAAGATCCGTCTGGCACCGGTTTCTGGCGGTGGCAGCGGTATTGATACTCGGAACCGGAGGACTTGCGGTAAAAAGTTATGCGGCAAGTGGAACGGTATATACCTGTGCGGTGAACCGGTGTTATGCACATCCGGTAACCGGAGTAATCGAGGATTCCGGTGGGGAAGCTTCCTATGCAACCGGACAGGGAATGGCAGAGACCTGTATCTATTCCAATGGAATTCTGGAAGTAACAGACAGTGGGGAATATTATCTGACAATCCGCATGAGTATGATGGATTATACGAGCGGACTGGATTTTAAGGTGCAAAATGTCGGAGACTCCGGCTGGCAGACCCCGGCGATGGGTGTGACGGGGAATGGCACGGATGGCAATGGTTCGACAGCCGATATCTGTATGCAGGTACCAAGTGAAAACAGCATTGTGAGAATCTCCATGTATGTAACGGCAATGGACCGTACCGTTATCTACTATGCATATCCAAGTGATTATGCGGAAGGTAACAATACAGATATGAATGCCACGATGGTGACAGAAGCTTCGGGATATGAGGAAAATAACAGTACAGGCGGCCAGACGGAATCTGGCACAGTATCCGGTGGTACATCTGCGGAAGCATTAAGCGGAAGTGGCCAGACGACAGGAGGCACAGCGTCAGGAATTACCTCATCCGGGTCAAAAACAACCGGAACAGCAAAGGCAGAGGCATCTGCTTCAGAAAATGTGAAAACAGGCACTTCGGGACTGAAAAGCAGTGTTTCTGAAGCCGCTAAAGCTGCGGGAAACACATCGGGAGACTCCAGTCTGAATACAGCAGAAGGATTAAGTCTTTCAACGGCGGAAGATGCGGATACAGATACAGCGAATAAGTCAGGGACAGGAAGCCGGATATTCCAGGTGGCACTGGCAGTTGTGCTCTGTGGTCTGATCCTGATCGGTGCCGTTGCGGCAATCGTATATTTCTTCCGCAGAAACTGGAGAAGATGGGGAGGCGCAGAAGACGATGATGAATAGATGGTGGAAACGGGGAATGGCAGTGCTGCTTACAGCCACAGCCCTGACTTCGCTGACTGCATGTGTGAACCAGAACCAAAAAGAACTGAAAAAGCAGGAAAGCAGTGCAGATGTTCAGACAGATGATACGATATCTCTGGAAATCGATGACCCACAGGAAAAGAAGGCCGTAGAAACAGCGAAAAAGAAGGTGCAGGAATCGGGTGGTGATCCGAAGATCATCGCTACCTCACCTGCAGTTGCAGAGATCTGTGACAAACTGGAACTTGATCTGACCGGAGTATGTGAAAGCTCCGTATCAACGATTCCGAAACGCTATAAAGATGCAACGACGGTAGGAACCGCGATGAGTCCGGACATGGAAGTTGTGGCATCTCTGGATCCGGACTGGATCTTAAGTCCAATCTCGCTGCAAAGTGATCTTCAGCCAAAATACGAAGCAATCGGTACCGACTGGGCATTTTTAAACTTAAGAAGTGTGCAGGGGATGTACCGATCGATTCAGGAATTAGGAGAAATCTTCGACAGAGAAGAGCAGGCACAGAAAGAGGTAGACAAGTTTACGAAGTTCTATAAAGAATATAAAAAGAAGAGCAAAGACCAGGAAAAGCCAAAAGTCATGATTCTTATGGGCCTTCCGGGATCTTATGTTATTGCCACTCCGAATTCGTACGTAGGAAGTCTGGTAGAGCTTGCCGGAGGGGAAAATGTCTATCCAGATTCAGATCAGGAGTTCCTGAACGTTAATACAGAAGATATGAAGACAAAAGAGCCGGATATTATCTTGAGAACTGCACACGCACTTCCGGATCAGGTTATGGAAATGTTCGAAAAAGACTTTGCGGAAAATGACATCTGGCAGCATTTTGAAGCAGTGAAGAACAAAAGAGTATATGACTTATCTTATGGAAGCTTTGGAATGAGTGCTAATTTTAAATATCAGGATGCATTGGAAGAACTGCAGGGGATCCTGTATCCGGAAAGTGATGTAGATAAAACAGAAACGCAGGAGGGAATATGAAAGAAAAAAGGATAGCAGCATTTGTAATTATGCTCATACTTCTGGTTGGGTTATTCTTTGCAGCGGTAAATATCGGAAGTTTAAAGATCAGCTTTCAGGAGCTGTTAAAGGGATTGTTTGTAGAATATAATCAGGATGTAGCGACGATCTATGATCTGCGATTTCCAAGAATTATCATCTCGATGCTGGCAGGTGCGGCAGTAGCGGTATCTGGCGTATTATTCCAGGCAGTTCTGAAAA
The DNA here is from genome assembly GCF_977044405.1 of Dorea sp. Classification (NCBI taxonomy): domain Bacteria; kingdom Bacillati; phylum Bacillota; class Clostridia; order Lachnospirales; family Lachnospiraceae; genus Dorea; species Dorea sp. Next base: position 57,174 of record NZ_CDRRQK010000001.1, on the reverse strand, counting down.
ATCCACTGGCAGATCCGGGCATTATCGGAATTTCGAGCGGGGCAAGTTTTGCAGCGGTATTAATTACGGCATTTGCACCGACGTTATTTTTCTTTACTCCGTTTTTCGCATTCCTCGGAGGCGTGGCAGCATTTATTATGGTGTACAGTCTGTCGTGGAAGGGAGGACTTAGCCCGCTTCGGATTATTCTGGTAGGTGTAGCGGTAGATGCTATGTTTACAGGACTTTCAAGTGCACTGAACTCCATGAGCGGAGGGAATATGTCCGGTGTGGCAGCCATTGTAAATGGAAATATAACGATGAAAACATGGGATGATGTAAAGACGCTGATCCCGTATGTAGTGATCGGACTTCTGCTGGCAGCAGCATTTTCAGGGACATGCAATCTGCTTACCCTGGAGGATAAGACCGCAAGAAGTCTGGGAATTAATGTCAATGTCATGCGTATTATCATATCGTTGATTGCAGTTTTACTGGCGAGTATCTCGACGGCAGTAGCAGGAATTGTAAGCTTCCTGGGACTGATCGTGCCGCATGTGGGAAGAATACTGGTTGGTTCCGATCATAAGGCATTGATACCATTTTCAGCATTGTTTGGAGCATTTACATTCTTGCTTGCAGATACTGTGGGACGAACGATCGCTGCTCCGTATGAAGTGTCAGCATCGATTATCATGAGTGTGGTCGGAGGACCATTCTTCATTATTCTGTTAAGGAGATCGAAAAAATATGGAAGATAAGATGAGACAGAACCTCCGGAAAAATATTAAAATAGATGGTGAAAAAGTGACTCCGGCTATGAAAGTGAAAAATGTACATTTTTTTTATGGGAAAAATAAAATCTTAAACGGCGTATCTTTCCAGATCGAAGAAGGAAAGGTTACAACGATCATGGGCGCGAATGGATGCGGTAAATCGACATTATTTTCCCTGATGACGAAGAATCTCTATCCGGCAAAGGGCAACATATTCTTAAAAGGAAAGAATATATTGAATCTGAACTTAAAAGAATTTGCCAGAAAGGTAGCAATTGTCCAGCAGTATAACACGGCATCGGATGATATTACGGTAGAAAGCCTGATAAGCTTTGGACGTACGCCTTATAAAAAGATGATGCAGGCAAACAGCCGGGAAGATGAAGAGAAGATTCAGTGGGCGATGGAAGTAACCGGACTTACGGAATACAGGAACCGTGAGGTAAGCAGGCTTTCCGGAGGACAAAGGCAGCGGGTGTGGATCGCGATGGCGCTTGCACAGGGAACAAAGACCCTGTTTCTGGATGAACCAACTACCTATCTGGATATCCGGTATCAGATAGAGATTCTTAAGCTTGTAAAGAAGTTAAACCAGGAATATGGAATCACGATTGTCATGGTATTACATGATATCAATCAGGCGATTACATATTCGGACAGAATTATCGGACTGAAAGATGGACAGGTTCTGGTAGAAGGTGCGCCGGAGGAAGTGATCACAGAAGAAAGCATCCGGGAATTGTATGGAATCAATCTGGGTGTAACCAGTATAGACGGGCGGAAATTTGTGCTGGCGGTATAAAAGGGAATCAAATGAAAAATAAATCAGACAAAACAGAAAAGAAACGCCAGAAAGAACAATACGTTGTAGAAGAGATGATACGCCTGTATTGCAGGAAACATCACGGAACAGGAAGGTCAGGCAGGATGTGTCCTGTCTGTCAGGAACTTTCCGATTATGCAAAATTAAGAAGCCAGAAATGTCCGTTCATGGAAGAAAAGACATTCTGTGCGAACTGCAAGGTACATTGTTATAAGCCGGAAATGCGGGAGAAGATCCGGGAGGTTATGCGTTTTTCCGGACCAAGGATGCTATTGTATCATCCATTTTTTGCAGTATGGCATCTGATCTGCAGCAGGAAAGAGAAAAAGAAACAAAAGAATGGGGAATCCCGGTAAGGAGTGCAGATGATAAAGATAAGACTGGTGGGGCTTTTATCCCACGCAAAAAAATATATCGTGTACACGATTCTATGGCAGTGGATTGCGTTACTTTCCCAGGTGGCAGCAGTATTTTCCATTGCCGGATTATTAGAACGGGTGTTATATCAGAGTATAACGGGGGAAGTGGTAAAACGGACAATTCTTACATTACTTGTGGTATTGATCATCCGGTTTCTGTGTGAGCGTATGGGAGCAAGGTCGTCCTATCTTGCTTGTGTGGATGTAAAAAGGATTCTCAGAGAAAAAATATATGAAAAAATGTTAAAGCTTGGGGCATCGTACAGCGAGCAGGTATCATCTTCAGAAGTTGTTCAGGTATCGACAGAAGGAGTAGAACAGCTGGAGACTTATTTTGGAAAATATCTTCCGCAGTTATTCTACAGTCTGATTGCACCGGTGACTTTATTTATCATTCTTTGCAGAGTAAGTGTAAAAGCGAGTGTTATCTTATTAATCTGTGTACCGCTGATCCCAATATCTATCGTAGTGGTACAAAAAATTGCGAAGAAATTATTGAATAAATACTGGAGCATTTACACAGGACTTGGAGATTCATTTCTTGAAAATCTGCAGGGACTGACCACACTGAAAATTTATCAGGCAGATCAGCAAAAAGCAGATGAGATGGATGTAGAATCCCAGAATTTCAGAAGAATTACGATGAAAGTGCTGACTATGCAGCTGAATTCGACAAGTGTCATGGACATCGTGGCATATGGTGGAGCTGCAATCGGCATGGCTGTTGCAGTATCTGAATTTTTAAAGGGAAATATTACCATTTCCGGAACACTATGCATCGTCCTTCTGGCAAGTGAATTCTTCCTGCCGCTTCGTCTGCTTGGGTCATTCTTCCATATTGCGATGAATGGCATGGCGGCCAGTGATAAGATATTTAAAATTCTGGATCTTCCGGAGCCGGAGATGGGAGAAAAGACGCTGCCGGAAGGTCCACTGGATATCTCCCTGGAACAGGTACGTTTTTCTTATGAAGAAGACCGCGAGATATTAAAAGGGATTAGCCTTAAGCTTCCGGCAGGCAGCTTTGTATCGCTGGTCGGGGAATCCGGATGCGGAAAAAGTACGATTGCCGGAATCTTATCGGCAAAAAATCATGGATATACCGGGAATATTACCGTAGGAGGGATCCCGCTTTCAGAAGTGACAGAATCAGATCTTATGAAGCATGTGATATTGGTACGCCATAACAGTTATCTGTTCAAGGGAACCATAGAAGATAACTTAAGGATGGCAAAGCCGGATGCGACAAAAGAAGAGATGGAAGCAGTCCTTCAGAAGGTGAATCTTCTGGGATTTTTACAGACCCAGGATGGACTGCAGACAGAGCTTCAGGAAAAAGCCGGCAACCTGTCCGGCGGGCAATGCCAGAGACTGGTGATCGCCAGGGCATTATTAAAGGACGGAGAAGTCTACATATTCGATGAAGCGACCAGTAATATAGACATCGAAAGTGAAGAACTGATCATGGATGTGATCCATGAGATTGCAAAGACCAAGACTGTACTTTTGATTTCGCACAGACTGGCAAATGTTGTAGATTCTGATCAGATTTATTTCCTGAAAGGTGGAAAAATAGCAGAAGAAGGCGACCATCAGACACTGATCAAATTAGATGGAGCCTATAAACACCTGTATAAAAGCCAGATGGCACTGGAAAACTATGGGAAGGAGGGCATGTAAGGATGGGTATGGAACAAAGTAAAATGAAAAAAGCTGAAAAAACGCAGACATCCGGGATGAAACATTCTGATACAATTGCAAAATCAGAAGGAAAACGAAGAAGTGCCCTTCAGATCATGGGAAGCCTGATCGGTCTGGTAAAACCGCTGCTTCATATTATGTTGGCAGCAATCGTTCTTGGAACGGCAGGATACTTATGTGCCATCTTCCTTACGATTCTGGCAGGTCAGGTTATCCTGCACGGACTTCAGGACGGAGTAGCAGGGATTCCGGTAGTGGTACAGCGTACATGGCTTAGCGGTATGTCTGTGAAGCATATTATAATCATTATGATTGTCATAGCAGTACTGAGAGGAATTCTGCACTATGCCGAGCAGTATTGTAATCATTTCATAGCATTTAAACTGCTGGCGATCATTCGTCATAAAGTCTTTGCGGCACTGAGAAAGCTCTGCCCGGCGAAGCTGGAAGGACGGGACAAAGGAAACTTGATCTCTATTATTACAACTGATATCGAACTTTTGGAAGTGTTCTATGCACACACCATTTCTCCAATTGCGATTGCCACACTGACCTCTGGGATTATGGTAATTTTTATTGGAAGTTATCATTGGCTTGCTGGGGTACTTGCACTGGCAGCATATCTGATTGTTGGTGTTGTAGTCCCGATGTGGAACGGAAGCCGCGGAAGTGAGAAAGGAATGCAGTTCAGAACCGGTTTTGGAGAGCTTAACAGTTTCGTACTGGATTCTCTTCGGGGACTGGACGAGACAATCCAATATGGACAGGGAGAAAAGCGGAAAGATAAGATGTCTGAGCGTTTTAAGAATCTTGCAAAGGTACAGGAGTCCTTAAGCAGATTAGAAGGGGCACAAAGGTCCTGTACGAATCTGATTATACTGCTTGCTTCCTTTGGAATGCTGGCGCTGACAGTATGGCTGTATGGAAATGGAGCGATGGGATTCGATGGGATTATAACCTGTACCATTGCAATGATGGGATCCTTTGGTCCGGTAGTTGCATTATCGAATCTTTCTAATAATCTGAATCAGACACTGGCAAGTGGAGAACGTGTCCTGTCCCTGTTAGAAGAGATTCCGCTGGTGGAGGAGATAGAAGCGTCAGATACCGGGAAGAATGCGTGCGTCAATGGAAGTGAAGAACAGATGCAAAGGAGGGACAAAGATTCCTTATCATCTGGATTTGCGGGTGCGGAAGCAAGGCATGTAACATTTACTTATCAGAACGATTCGGGAAATAACGAAGTGATTCTGGATGATTATTCAATTAAGCTGGAACCTGGAAAAATCACGGGAATCCACGGCGCAAGCGGGTCTGGAAAATCTACATTATTAAAACTTCTGATGCGTTTCTGGGATGGGAACGAAGGAAGCATTCTGGTGGATGCAGAAGACGTAAGAAAGATCCCGACGAAGCATCTAAGAGATATGGAAAGCTATGTGACGCAGGAGACACATTTGTTCCATGATTCGATTGCAAATAATATTGCAATTGCAAAGCCTGGAGCAACCAGAGAAGAAATCATGGAAGCGGCGAAAAAAGCATCGATTCATGAGTTCATTATGGCACTCCCGGAAGGATACGATACAGAAGTCGGAGAACTCGGTGATACGTTGTCCGGCGGTGAGAAACAAAGAATCGGAATCGCAAGAGCATTCCTGCATGATGCACCACTGATACTTATGGATGAACCAACCAGTAACCTGGATTCCTTAAATGAAGGAATTATACTGAAATCATTAAAAGAGTCGGCAAAGAAAAAGACGGTAGTTTTAGTATCCCATAGAGTATCTACGATGAATGTAGCAGATGTGGTGTATGAGATGGAGAACGGAAGAATATCATAATAAGAAGGTTGAAAAGAAGGCAATGTATGATTGGTACATGGCCTTCTTTTTATGTGAATTGTCATGCATTTGAAAGAAACTGTCAATGACAGGTTCTGTGTAACGTATGTATGTGAAAGAAGCAGCCAGTAGCAAGTCCGAAAGATATATGTTTTTTAGATATGGCGCTGGGAAAAGGTGCTTATGCCGTTTGGTGCAAGTCCGAAAGATATATGTTTTTTAGATATTACATTTTTTTGTAACCTTTGGGTAAGTTCAAGTGTATTATTAGTGAAAGGCCTTGAAAGCAAAGTATAAAAATTAAGACACAACACGGAATCATATTGACACGCTCTGGCAGAAAGATTCCGGATGTACAGGAAGCTGTAATAAAAGGAGTACTCATGAAAGATTCAACGCAAGAGGTAATAGAACGATATCAGAAGCACCTGTTTGCAATTGCATTTAACATATGTAAGAACCAGCAGGATGCAGAAGATGTGGTTCAGGATACATTTATAGGGTATCACACATACAAAAAAGAATTTGATACAGAAGAGCACATCCGTGCATGGCTGATCCGGGTCGCAATTAACAAAGCAAAGAATATCACCCGGTCATTCTGGCGGAGGAATAAGTGTAATCTGGAAGAGTATATGGAGACATTGACATTCGAGACACCGGAATCGGAGAACCTGTTCGAGACAGTGATGAAGTTACCGGAAAAATACCGGATTGTCCTGCACTTATTCTATTATGAAGATTACACGACACAGGAGATCAGTGATATCCTGCATCTGTCGCTCAGCAATGTGAAGACCAGACTATCGCGCGGACGTGCACTTCTCAAAGAAACATTAAAGGAGGAATGGGATGATGACGAATAAAGAAAAATACAAACAGGCTTTTGATGCACTTGCCACCTCCGGTGATTTTCAGATGGAGGTAGATAATATGAGTAGATTAAATAGAAGGCATAAGTTAAAAACAATCGCAGCCGCAATTGCAGCGTGTCTGATCGTAACGATAGGAACCGGAACCGCTTATGCCGCAGATGTTGGGGGAATCCAGAGAAAGGTCCAGATGTGGATTCACGGAGATCAGACGGATGTTACATTAAAGATTGATTCAGACGGATCCTATACAGGAAAATATACAGATAAAGATGGAAATGAAAAAGAATTTGGTGGTGGAGGAGTGGCCTATGAATGGAATGGAACAGAGCGTCCGCTTACAGAAGAAGAGATTATGGAAGAGATGAATGCACCGGATGTTGAATATGAGGATGATGGAAAGGTAATGTTATATTATAAGAACCAGTCTGTTGATATTACGGATAAGTTCGACAAGGACGGAGTCTGCTATGTGAAATTAGAAGATGGGGATGGAGTATTATATGTTACAGTAAAATACAATAATGGCCTTTCGACTTCATCAGACAGGTATATAATGCCATATGAATTTAATTAACAGTGTATAAAAAAATTCTTCCTTTTAGCAGAATGGACATACGTTACATTTTCATTATTTGTGGAATAAAAGGAATGTCAAGGCTTGGTATACTTGCCCTTAAGAAAGAAATATTTTATATTAATATACGAACAGTAACAGAGAGTATCTGAAAAAAATCCTGCAATCTGCAGGTTCCACTTTGTGGGGATTTTACAGAAAACATTTTTAAGATACACTCCAGGGAGATAAGATTCCGGCTGTTCGTATATTTTTTTGTCTATCTAAGAGCAGATAATTGTGACAGATAGGGCAGGAAGAATATAATAAATAAGAGAAAGCAGAAGGAAAATACTATGGACAAACACTTACATATAGATAAAACATTACAGGACAATGACAAGATCGAAACGGCAATCGCAGCACTTCAGCAGGAACCTTCACAGGAAATGCTGGCACATGTATTGACTGTGATCCGCAGACGTATGAATGAAAAAGGAGAACTGATCATTGCAGTTGATCCATCTGCAGCAGCATCCGGACTTCAGGTGCAGGCAGTCCAGACAGATGATGGACGAAAATGGTGGGCAGCATTTACAAGTTTTGATGAAGAATTAAAAGGATCCGGAAGTGTGATGTCTACATTTCTTACAGATATGAAGCAGTTATTTACGACCGCAATTACGACAGAGGGAATCGAAGGAGTTATCATCAATCCATGGAACCGGACGATAATGCTGGATAAGACATTGATCAGGATTATATTAGGTGAAAATAATTAAGAAGCAAAATCCATATTCACTACTGTATCATGTGGAATTTTCAGTTCAGAAAATTGCTGCCAGTGAACAGTCTCCCCCTGTCAGGTACTGTAGATGTGAGGCAATGATATAATTAGGTTGCTGAGTTTCAGAATCTGCCATATAATATGATGTAGGTATAGCAGTAGAATAATCCGGGCACATCAGAATATTAATAACAGTCGTAAAAAATTGCATGATTTGTAGTTATATCTTTAGGATGGGAGGCAGATGAATTGGGAAGATATCTGAATCAGGGAAATGAATATTTTCAGAAAAGCGTGAACTCTGAAATCTATATAGATAAAACCAGTTTGATTGAGTACACAAACCGGGTGATGAACACCCAGCAAGGCTATGTCTGCGTCAGTCGTCCAAGAAGATTCGGAAAATCAATGGCTGCAAATATGCTGACTGCTTATTATAGCAGGGGTTGCGATTCTGAAGAACTATTTTCAAAATATACAATTTCAAAGAGTAAAGATTACTCAAAATACAGAAATAAATATAATACTATTTCACTTAATATGCAGGAATTCTTAAGCAGAAGTAAAAGTGTGGAAGAATTGATTGAACGGGTAAAAAAGCTGGTTCTAAGAGAGATTAAGAAAGAATATCCAAACGTGGATTATTATGATGATAATGATCTTGCGGAGTCGCTGCAGGATGTGTATGAAGAGGTGAAGTGTCCATTTGTTGTAATCATAGATGAATGGGACTGTATTTTCAGAGAATTTAAACAGGATAAAGAGGCACAGGAACAATATCTTGATTTTTTAAGAGATTTGCTGAAAGATAAAGCATGCATTCATCTGGCATATATGACAGGTATTCTGCCAATTAAGAAATATGGAACACACTCTGCATTGAACATGTTTGATGAATTCTCAATGATCAGTCCGGGACCCATGGCTTCCTATGTGGGCTTTACAGAATCGGAAGTGGCAGAACTATGTGTCAAATATAATATGGAGATAGAAGAAGTAAAAGCATGGTATGATGGATATTGTTTTTCATCTGATCTGTCTATTTACAGTCCCCGGTCTGTTGTAAACAGTATGCTGTTTGGAAAGATAGAAAATTACTGGAATCAGACAGAAACATTTGAGGCATTGCAGTCTTATATTGATATGAATTTTGAGGGTCTGAAAGATGATGTGCTCAGTATGATTGCAGGAGAAAATATTCCGGTAAATACAGGCAGTTTTACAAATGATATGACAACGTTCCGAACAGAAGACGATGTGCTGACATTGCTGATACATTTAGGATATCTTGCATATAATTCAGATAATAAGACAGTGAAGATTCCGAACAATGAAGTGCGCAATGAATATGTAAATAGTGTTGCTGCATCGGATTGGGGTGAAGTAAGCCGGGCTCTGAAAGAATCTGCCGACGTATTGCAGGCAATCTGGCAAAAAAGAGAAGAGCAGGTTGCAGAAGGTATAAGAAGAGCTCATTTTGAGACATCACATATTCAGTATAATGATGAGAATGCATTGAGCTATACAGTTTCACTGGCTCTTTATGCTGCAAGAAACTTTTATACAGTGCATAGAGAAATGGCGGGAGGCAAAGGATTTGCAGACATTGTATTTATTCCACGAAAGAAATTCAGTGATAAACCGGCGCTTGTAGTAGAGTTGAAATGGGATAAGGAAGCCAAGGGAGCTATTGAACAGATTAAGAAAAAGGAATATTGCCGGAGTCTGGAAGAATATAGAGGAAATATACTTCTTGTCGGAGTGAACTATAATAAAAAAACAAAAGTACACGAGTGTATGATTGAAGAATATAAGAAATAAATTGAAAATGTGAATAATTAAGAATAAGAAATGCTTATTGCCGATACTTTAATATCGGCGATAAGCATTTTGCTTTTACCAGTATTCACCGTAAATTATAATAGGAAAATTTTCTGTTATTATAATGAAAAGGAAAAATAAGCAGAATAATTTTTTGTATATTAATGCCAGTGGAATTTTTATTGTCAGTTTATTGTTGCTTTAAAAAGGAGTATCTGGCGTTTGGAATGGGAATTACCTTTTGTATAGTAATTGTAATTTTTTTGATTGTGGGTCTAATAGTGGAGAAAAGATACAAAAAGTCTGTTCATAAATTTATATGGGAAAAGTCAGAAAATAATACGGTAGATATTGATGAACATGAAATAAAAATAAGTGAAGATCATATTTGGGAATTCCAGAGAATTGAAAGAATATTTCTTTACAAGAATTTCTTTTTTTTCATGATAAATGGAAAGAAGATTTTTGTATTAATATTAAAAACCTCACATGAAGAATTGGATGAAGTCATAAAAATTATTGAAAGAACAGGAGTGCCATTCGAAAGAAGAGAAAAACCATTTTATTTTTATAAATATTGTATAAAGAATTGTATAAGAAATGGCATAAAGAAAAATGATTTTTAATATCTGTTATATTTGGCATGTAAAGGCATATTGACACAACGTCAGTATGCCTTTATAATGAAAATGTACTGACACGATGTCAAAATAAAAAGATTGGAGGAGCACTATGAAAAAATGAATAACAGTCACACTAAGCCTGTTGGCAGTATTAAGTCTTATGGCATGCAGCAATTCTTCTGATGCAGAATCAGAAAAGAAAAGCACGGAAAAAAGCCAGACAGTAACAGACACAGATGATAAGAAACAGAATGCAGGTGAAAAGAGAGAATCTGGGGATGGACAGTCCGGCGATGCAGGAGCAAAAGATACAGTGGTAGTATATTTTTCAGGTACAGGCAACACAAAAAAAGTTGCAGAAAAGCTTTCGGAAGAATTACCGGCAGATATTCTAGAAATCGTACCGGCAGAAGCATATACAAGTGAAAATCTGGACTACAATGATGATTCCTGCCGTGCGAACCAGGAGATGAATGATGAATCGGCAAGACCTGAGATTGGTAATGATTTGGGAGAAGTTTTGAATTATAAAAACATTTATATAGGATTCCCAATCTGGTGGGGCACAAATCCAAGGATTATAGAGACATTTCTTGACACCTACGATCTAAGTGGAAAGATGATATATACATTCTGCACATCTGGAGGAAGTGGAATTGAAACGAGTGTGTCAGATCTAAAAAAGGAATATCCAGATCTCGATATCCAGGGAGGATATCGCTTTGATGCGAACGCAGACAATACGGATATTCAAAAAGGAATAGAAGGATTGACAAAGTAATTTGGCAAAATAGTTTAAAAAAGCATCAGTTTATGCTATTATGACAATATGTCAGAAATAAAACACAGTCCATAGTCAGAAAGCTTCATTATGAGAATTTTAGATCAATGCAGCTTCCTGACCATGAAAAGAATGGAAGGAAGGTATCTTCATGCCGGCAAGATCAGAAGAAAGAACCAATGCAAGAAAAGAAGAGATTATCAATGCATGTAAAACTCTTTATCAGACAATGAGTTTTAAAGACATTACGATAAAGGAGATTGGAAATGTCACTTCATTTTCCAGAACCTCGATTTATAATTACTTTGAGACGAAGGAAGAGATATTTCTTGCACTGTTAAAAAGAGAATACGATGCATGGATACTGGATCTTCACAAGATCGTGGAAGAACATGAAAGCCTGGATGATGAAGAGATTGCTTCCGAGATTGCAGAGTCACTGGACCGGAGGCACCAGCTTTTGAAGATTCTGTCGATGAATCATTATGATCTGGAAGAGAACAGCCGGATAGAGATGCTGGTGGAATTCAAAGTTTCGTATGGGAATTCCTTAAGAGCTATGATGGGGATTCTTGCTAAATTCAGACCAGATATGGATATTGAAAAAAGGCAGGAATTTGTCTATGCATTTTTCCCATTTATGTTTGGAATCTATCCATATACAGTTGTGACAGATAAGCAGAAAAAAGCAATGGAAGAAGCCGGCGTTGATTATACTTATAATTCAGTGTATGAACTGACAAAGGCAGCGATAAAAAAGCTTCTAAAGTGATATTTTATAACATCTGATATTATAAAAATGTTTGAAGGATATAAAAGATATAATTTTGAAAGGAGACAGATATCATGAAAACATTAGTAGCATATTTTAGCGCAAGCGGAACAACAGAAAGCGTAGCAAAAAAGGTTGCAGAGGCAGCAGGAGCGGATCTTTTTGAGATTAAACCAGAAGTTCCATATACCAGTGAAGATTTAAACTGGATGGATAAAAAAGCAAGAAGTACAGTAGAGATGAACGATCCATCTTCCAGACCTGCAACAACAGGAACCGTAGAAAATATGGAGCAGTATGATAATGTGATCATTGGATTCCCAATCTGGTGGTATGTGGCACCGACAATCATCAACACATTCCTGGAAAGCTATGATTTCTCAGGAAAGAAGATTGCACTTTTTGCCACATCCGGCGGATGTGGATTGGGGAATACGGTAGACAGATTAAAAGAGTCTGTGGATAAGTCGGCAGAATTCGTTTCAGAAAAACTGCTGAACAGAGCAGGTGCATCTGAAATTGAAAACTGGCTTAAGAGCTGGATGTAAGATGTATCTGGTATCGGTTTATTTTGATGAAAAAAGCAGCCGGGTCATTTCCAGATATATAGAAAAGATTGCAGATAAAACCGGCAATACATTTATGACAGACAATCATGTCCCGCCTCACCTGACCATTGTTTCGGTAGAGACGAAAGATGAGGCTGGATTGACGGAGAAAATGAATGTATTAAAAGATCGGCTGCGAAAAGGAAAGATACAGTTGGTATCGGTTGGGGCATTATTTCCATATGTGCTATATATAACCCCGGTTTTGAATCAGTATCTGCAGCAGACGGCGGAAGAGATCCATAAGCAGTTAACTGAACTTACAGATATAAAGATGAGCCGGTATTATCAGCCGATGCAGTGGCTTCCGCATCTGACAGTGGGAAAGAAGCTGACAAAAGAACAGATGAGGGAAGCATTTTCCCTGATGCAGGAACATTTCGTCCCGATGGAAGTATCTGTGACAGAGATCGGACTGGCAAAGACAAATCCGCATAAGGATATTGTACGGATAAAATTGAATGAGTGAATATAAAAAGCGTAAAATTAAGAAGTATGATATGTACATGGAAGATATATCATATTATTTTGGTTTTACGCTTTTTGTATTTGACCGATCCGTTGTGGATTTTTCAGAGGTATTCTGGAAGAAGTTCAAATTCATGTTTTTTTAATATCTTGTGTGGAATATCTTGAGGTATAATTTAGATATCTCAAAATGCACTATGAAAAGCTGGAAGTAGAAAGCAGGAAAAATATGAAAAAGTACATAGGAATTTGTTTCAAAATAATTGGAATTATTGTGGCAGTACTTTTGATTGCAAATATTATATTGCTATTCGTAAAAAAGGAGCCGGATCCAGATTATGAAGCAGCTTTGAAACAGACAGAATTTACAGGGAAGAACGAGTCAGAAGAACAAGATGTATCCGAACGTATCCGGTGTATTGATCAGAATGAAGAGGCATTGATATACAGACTCCGTATGATAGGAAGTGCAAAGGAAAGTATTGTATTATCAACATTCGATCTGCGCCCGGATGACAGTGGGACAGATATAATCGCAGCACTTTATCATGCTGCCGATAGAGGAGTGAAGGTAAAGATTCTGATCGATGGAATCTATCAGAAAATCTTTCTGGAAAAAAGCCAGGCATTTAGGGCTCTGGCAGCACGGGAAAATGTAGAGGTCAGAATATATAATCCAATTACAGTGACGAATCTTACACGTCTGAACTATAGAATGCATGACAAGTATCTGATCATTGATGATTCCATGTATCTGTTAGGCGGACGCAATACCAATGATATATTTCTCGGGGATAAAAAGACAGGGATTAATGTAGACCGGGATATTTTCGTGTATGAAACGAAGGCGGGAAAGGGAAAATCATTTAAGGAACTGGAAACATATTTTCAGACTATATGGAACGAAAAACATGTGACGGAAAAGAAGATAAAAAGCACGAAGTTAGATGAAGAACAAGGAAAAAAACTGGAGACAAGATATCAGTCCCTGAAGCAGAAATATACAGATATAGAAGAATATCGGCGCTGGGAGGAAGATACATATGCGGTGAATAAGATTACATTATTGAATAACGGGACAAAAGCGGCAAGAAAGAGTCCAGAAGTTCTGCAGGCAATTGAATATATCGCAGAACAAGGGAAACATGTGGTGATACAGACGCCATATGTAATCAGCAATTCTTATATGTATCAGGTTCTGGAAAATATATCACAAAAAGCAGATCTTAAGATTGTCCTGAACGCAGTAGAAAAAGGGTCCAATCCATGGGGATGTACCGATTATCTGAATCAAAAGAAGCAGATATTGGAGACGGAGGCAACCGTATATGAACTGATGAATGATCACGCAGTGCATACCAAGACGGTTCTGATAGATGATAATATTTCCATTGTAGGATCTTATAACCTGGATATGCGAAGTACGTATCTGGATACGGAATTGATGTTAGTGATTGACAGTGAAAAACTGAATGCGCAGATTCAGGATACAGAACGCACTTATATGGAAAAAAGCAAGGAAGTAAGACCAGATGGCACGGAGACAAAGGGAGAACATTATAAAGAGAAAGTATTGACTCCGGAAAAGAAGCGTTTTTATGCATTCCTTAGAATTATAATCAGACCATTCCGGCATTTGTTATAAAGAATCTATAGAAAATATGCCGCAAAGCCGGGATCTGTAAGCTGCGAAAAATGATGTCTCAGATATGCGATAAGAAGAAAGGAAAAAATATGATAGACAGAGAAGATATGCTGGCACTGACCAGGAGAATGACAGTAAAAAGGACATCCATCACAAGAATTGCAGGTGGATATATGGATCAGGAAGGATATATAGATGGTACATTTAACACTGGATTTTTAAAATTAAGTCCGGATGAGAAAGAAAAAAATCTTCAGATAGCAAAGCAGATCCCATTTGCAGATACGAATAAGAATCTGAAAGAATATGCATTTTCCAGTGAAAAGATGAAAGGCGACAGCATGTGGAAGCTTCTGATGGGAATGCGTGCATGTGGTCTGAAAAATGATGCACTGATGGAGACGTTTTATGAGATTGTAGGAGAACAGTATCAGGTAGAGGGAGATTATGCAATCTATGTATTTCACGATAGATATGATATTCCCGCGAAAGGAAAGGATCATGTCCGTCTGGGGGAATCAGAAAATATGTTTGAATATCTGATCTGTGCGATCTGTCCCGTAAGCGGGGATTATGAACTGGGGGAACCGGAGTGTGGTTTCCTGTTCCCGGCATATATGGACGGCGGTGCCGCTATGAATTATGTGGATGTTTATCAGGCAGATCGGGAGCATCCGCATATAGAATTAGAGAAGATTCTTGGCGTGTAACCGTATAATAGGATAAAAAGTCCAAAAAAGTAATTGAAGAGCCGCAGATCAGCTGTTCGGATTAAAAGATTTTATAGCTACTGGCAGCGTATTTTGCATTGTTTGGGAAAGGTATGCAACCATTTAATAATTTCAATCGACTCGGATTCTAAAGTCCATTTGAATAAGGCGTAAATGTCCTCAAAGTGATAATAGAAGGTATTACGGTTCATATTACAATCTTTGATAATCTCGGTAATGGTAATTTTATTCAAAGGCTTTTTCTCAAGAAATTTTTTCAGGGAAGCGGCCAGTGTGCTTTTTGTACGAAAAGATAATTGGCTTCTGGCAGGACAGGGAGTGTCTACGCTGGATCTTAAGGATACAATCACGGGCGGATACTATTAAGGTTAATATGCTGGCAATTGGAGCCGTTGTAGTGGTACTGCTGCTGGTTATGAAATCTATATCAATACCGGCAATTCTGGTATTACCGGGATTGTTATACATTTTTGATAAGGTGATCCAGAAGACGACAAAGAATGCAAAATTCTTATAAAAGATAAAAAATATATATAGATGTGATTTATAGTTTTCAATTCCTGCTGGATATCCTATAATATAGTAGATTGAGTTTATAGGAAAAGGCAGGGAATATACAATGCATACAATGAAAAAATTCATCCAGTATTATGCCCCGTATAAGGCAGTATTCTTTCTGGATCTGGTCTGTGCGGCGGTTATAAGTCTGGTAGATCTGGCATTTCCACAGATATTACGGACGCTTACGAAGACGTTGTTTACAGAACCGGCAGACAATATATTACATGCTTTACTCCCGATTGGAGCAGGGCTGCTTGTAATCTATATCTTACAGGCATTTTGTAAATATTATGTCAGCTATCAGGGACATATGATGGGAGCGAATATGGAACGGGACATGAGACAGCAGCTTTTTGACCATTATGAGAAATTATCATTTTCATATTATGATCAGAATAACTCCGGGCAGATGATGAGTAAGCTTGTATCGGATCTTTTTGATATCTCGGAATTTGCACATCATGGACCGGAGAACTTATTCATTTCCCTGATCAAAATTATTGGTTCATTCATTTTTCTGTTTCTGATCAACTGGAGACTTGCAATACCGCTTGTGGTTCTGGTTGGGTTTATGTTGTTCTTTTCATATGGACAGAATAAGAAGATGCAGGCAACATTCATGGATAACCGGTGTAAGATTGGAGATGTTAATTCCAGCCTTCAGGATACACTGGCAGGAATCCGTGTCGTACAGTCTTTTGCAAATGAAGAGATTGAACGGGAGAAGTTTAAAAAAAGCAATCAGGGATTTCTGCGTTCCAAGGATGCCAATTATAAATGTATGGGAAGTTTTATGAGCGGTAATCTGTTCTTTCAGGGGATGATGTATCTGGTCACACTGGTATTCGGCGGCTGGCTGATCGCACATGGGAAGATGGAGGCAGCGGATCTTGCGATGTATGCACTTTACATCGGTATCTTTATCAGCCCGGTCCAGATATTGGTAGAACTTACGGAAATGATGCAAAAGGGTCTGTCTGGATTCAGGAGATTTCTGGATGTGGTGGAGACAGAGCCGGAGATTGTGGATGCACCGGATGCAAGGACATTGGAAGAAGTAAAAGGACATGTGTCTTATGAGGATGTATCTTTTCATTATAGTGATGATGAGACACCGGTGCTTTCGCATGTTACATTTGATATTCCGGCAGGAAGGTCGGTGGCATTAGTCGGACCTTCGGGAAGCGGTAAGACAACAATCTGTTCCCTGCTTCCAAGATTCTATGATGTAACAGGAGGACGTGTTACGATTGACGGGCAGGATGTCAGAGGACTGACGCTAGAAAGTCTTCGTAATCAGATTGGACTGGTACAGCAGGATGTGTACCTGTTCTGTGGAAGTATTAAGGAAAATATCGCATACGGAAAAACGGGAGCATCCATGGAAGAGATTGAAGAAGCGGCAAGAAAAGCGAATATCCATGATTTTATTATGGAACTTCCAGATGGATATGATACATTTGTCGGAGAGCGTGGAACGAGACTTTCCGGCGGGCAGAAGCAGAGAATTTCGATTGCAAGGGTATTTCTTAAGAATCCATCGATCCTCATTCTGGATGAGGCGACGAGTGCGCTGGATAATGAGAGTGAACGATGGATACAGAAGAGTCTGGAAGAACTTGCGAAGAACCGGACGACAATTACGATTGCGCACAGACTATCAACAATCCGCAATGCGGATGAGATTCTTGTAGTGGCAGATAATGGAATCGCAGAGCGTGGAACACACGAAGAACTGTTAAAGAAGGGCGGAATTTATGCTCATTATAATGAGATGGGATAAAATTGATCTGTAAGCAACAACATAAAAAAATTATCAATAAAGAAATTGCAAAAGAAAAAGATTGTTGTGAAAAGAATCTATGATATAATTTACAAAGATGTCAGCGACAGAAAGTAGACAGTGTAAAACTGTACGGGGACACCAGAAATGTATGATATCAACGAATAAAAACGGCCACAGAATAAGGTGGTAATAAAAATAAGAAACGAGGTAGAATTATGGATAAAATCAGAATTGGTATCGTAGGATACGGTAACATCGGACGCGGAGTAGAGCAGTCTATCAAGCGTAATGACGATATGGAATTAAAAGCAGTATTTACAAGAAGAGATCCTGCAAGTGTCAAAATCCAGACAGAAGGAGCAGAAGTAAAGCACTTCGATGATATGGAAACTATGAAAGATGACATTGATGTAATGATCCTCTGCGGTGGATCAGCAACAGACCTTCCGGTAATCGGACCGAAAGTAGCATCATCATTCAATACCATTGACAGCTTTGACACACATGCAAAGATTCCGGAGTACTTTGCAAATGTAGATAAAGCAGCAAAAGAAGGAAAGAATGTAAGCATCATCTCTGTAGGCTGGGATCCGGGAATGTTCTCACTGAACCGTCTGTATGCAGAATCCATTCTGGTACAGGGAAGTACTTATACATTCTGGGGAAAAGGTGTCAGCCAGGGACACTCAGATGCAATCCGCCGTATCGAAGGTGTAAAGAACGGCATCCAGTATACAGTACCGGTCGAAGCAGCGGTTGACCAGGTAAGAAGCGGAAGCGAACCGGAGTTGACAACAAGACAGAAACACTTAAGAGAGTGCTATGTAGTAGCAGAAGAAGGAGCAGATAAAGCAGCCATCGAAGAAGCAATCAAGACGATGCCGAACTACTTTGATGAATATGATACAACAGTAACATTTATCACAGAAGAAGAATTAAAAGAAAACCACAGCAAGATGCCTCACGGTGGATTCGTGATCCGTACCGGAGAGACAGGATGCGAAGGCAACAAGCATGTGATCGAATATTCTCTGAAACTGGATTCCAACCCAGAATTCACGGGAAGCGTTCTGGTTGCTTATGCACGTGCAGCACACAGACTTTCTAAGAAGGGTGAATCAGGAGCAAGAAGCGTATTCGATATCGCACCGGCTATGCTGTCTCAGATGACACCGGAAGAGTTAAGAGCACATATGCTGTAATTTTTAGATATTATAGTGTGCAAGAGAAGCTGCCAGTGGCAAGTTCTCTATATTTATAAAGAACAGGAGCGTGGAAGATGGGAAATGTAATCAGTATCGGGAAGCAAGATTTCGCAGCCTTAATAGAAGGCGGATATTTCTTTGTGGATAAGACAAATTTCATAAAAGAGTGGTGGGAATCCGCAGATGATATTACATTAATTGCCCGTCCACGCCGTTTTGGAAAAACCTTGAATATGAGCATGCTTAATTGTTTCTTTTCTGAAAAATATAAAAAAAGAACGGATTTATTCGAGAATCTTTCTATCTGGAAAGAAGAAAAGTTCCAAAAACTGCAGGGAACATATCCGGTTCTATATCTGAGTTTTGCAGATGTAAAGCAGAGTGAATATCAGGATGCCATATCTAAAATTAAAAGGATTATTTCAACACTATACCAGAAGTTTGAGCATATTGCTGGCTCCAAACTGCTCTCGGAGGTGCAACGAGAACAGTTCAGACGTGTGAACCCGGATATGGATGATGTAACTGCACAAAGTGCCTTGCAGGATCTCTCTTATTATTGTTATCTGTATTATGGAACAAAAGTAATTATTCTTCTGGATGAATATGATACTCCGATGCAAGAGGCGTATATACATGGTTACTGGGATAAATTTACGGCATTCATCCGGGGATTTTTTAATTCTACATTTAAAACCAATGCTTATCTGGAAAGAGCTGTTATGACAGGAATTACGAGAGTTTCAAAAGAATCTATTTTTTCAGATCTTAATAATCTGACGGTGATTACAACAACTTCTGAAAGATATTCAGATTGTTTTGGTTTTACAGAACAGGAAGTATTTGATGCGTTAGAGCAATTTGGAATGAGTGATCAGAAAGAAAATGTAAGAAAATGGTATGATGGATTTACTTTCGGGAGTCAGAAAGATATCTATAATCCATGGTCAATTACAAATTTTCTGAAAGGAAAACAGTTGAAGCCGTACTGGGCATCAACCAGCTCTAATGGCTTGGTCAGTAAGATGCTTCAGACAGCATCGCCGGAGATTAAAACAAAGATGGAATCATTAATCTCCGGAGGGAAAATTATTTCAAATTTTGATGAACAAATTGTATTTGAGCAGTTGGACAGGGATGAAGATGCGATATGGAGTCTTCTTCTTGCAAGCGGCTATCTGAAGGTTGAAGACGTGGAATATAAAGGGATCACTATGGAACCATGGTATCATCTGAGTATTACGAATCTGGAAACGGTCAGTATGTTTTCGAATATGTTCAAAGGATGGTTCAGAATCAGCGGCTCTAATTACAATGGTTTTGTGAAAGCCCTGCTGCAAGGGGACAAGGAAGCAATGAATTATTACTTGAATGAAGTAATGTTGGCTACATTCAGTTATTTTGATACAGGTAAGGGCATGTCTGATTATCTGGAACCGGAACGCTTTTATCATGGATTTGTCCTGGGACTGATCATTGAACTCAGAGAGGATTATGTGATCCGGTCGAATCGTGAAAGTGGCTTTGGCCGGTATGATGTAATGCTGGTTCCAAGAAAAGTATCAGATAGAAACAATCCGGCAATTATTCTGGAATTCAAGATCCGGAATATGAGAGCAGAACAGACATTAGAAGAGACTGTGCAATCGGCATTAAAACAGATTGAAGAGAAAAAATACGATGCAGAGCTGGTTGATCTGGGGATAGAACCGGAGAAAATCAGGCATTATGGATTTGCTTTTGAAGGGAAGAAAGTGTTGATTGGATAAAAGATGAAAAAGGGAATCTGCAATTAATGCATCGGTCCAAATGAATCAATGATATCGACTAACTGCTGATAATCCTCCGGATCTTTGGCAATATCTCTATAACAGAAAGCAATGTGAAATTCTTCATAAAGTTTTGAAAGGGCGGCGAGTGCTTCTTGTAAAAGAATCTCGTCGTCTTTTGCGTCTTTTTTTACATGCAGGATTTCTTCAAAATAGCGGTAGAAGATAGCCTTGTCTTCACTGGCACGGTAGATTTCTTTCAGCCAGTATGGGAAGAGTCCGGTTAATGCCTGCGGATAATTCAGTCCAAGATAACGCTGCGCAAATGACTGGAGCGGATATGGAACAAAATCAAACGAACGACCCAGGTCATTGATACCGGAAAGACTTAACGCACTGTTTAATAGTAGGTACATTTTTCTTTACATGATTTCAAGAATCAGCATATAATGAAAATAACATGCCAGGGTAACCCGGTAGCAAGAAATTTTCACATGCTATTTAAAGAATTAGAAATGACGATTTTTGAAAACCTGTTTTGAAGATCAGAACAATTGATATTATTAAAGTAAAGAAGGAGAGGTGTAATCAATGTTTTTATTTCAAAAAATAGAAGAAACGATGATGGGCTATTCCGATGCCCGGCATGCAGTAGGGGAATTTATCATCCGGGAACAGGACAATATATATAAGTATACACTAAGCGAGATCGCCGAGAGAACATATACATCCAAGGCAACCGTAGTACGCTTCGCTAAAGCAATGGGTTATGATGGTTGGAAAGAGTTCATGAAAGATTATATTGCAGAGGTGCAATACAGGAAAGCACATGAAAATGATATTGATTATAATTTCCCGTTTACCGAAAATAATAATATGAAAGAAGTATTGGATAATATCCAGCAGATGCAGGTAGATACGATCAGAGAGACGAGGAATCTGATTGAGGAATCCATTCTTGAGCATGCGGCCGAGAGAATTGTAAATGCAAGAAATATTGTAATTTTTTCTCTTAGTCCTAATAGTTATTATGCGGGTGCATTTGCGAGAAAATTATGTTCCATAGGATATCTGGCAAGGGTAGAAGGTGCCGGAGAATCAGGACTCCTTAGTGCAGCGCTGAGACCGGATGACTGTGCGATAATTATCTCTTATTCAGGAAATAATCAGACGAAGGTTCCGATGGACAAGATTAAGATATTGAAGGCTAATCATGTGCCGATGATCGGGATTGCCAGTGGCGGCGAAAATTATATCCGTAAACAGATTGACTGTGTATTTACTTTGGTTTCAAGAGAACGGCTGTATACAAAGATTTCGAATTATTCGACCGAAGAATCGTTGAAATTTATATTGGACAGTCTGTTTTCATGGGTATTTGCGAAGAATTACAGAGACAATAAGAATTTTAAGCTTTTGAATTCCAGAATGCTTGAGCAGGAAAGAAATACGCAGATGAAGGAAATGCAGGATAAAGACAAAGAAAATTTCAAAGACAATGCAGGAAGAAAATAGCGCAGATAAAACTTAAAACATGGAAAAGTTTCACTTTGTTTCACGAAAAGCATGTGAAAATGAAAAAATGTAAAACTCTGTTTCGTAAAAGGGCAGAGCTATTGATAAAGTCATGCCCCTGTGTTTTACTAAGCCTATCAGATGACAAAGACGTCTTGGATGCGTAAACCGGATACGCAGGATAAGAAAATACAGGAGGCTATAAGCGAATGAGTAAAAAGTATGAAAGCCTTGCTGCCGAACTGATTAGGCAGTTAGGGGGAAAAGGTAATATTGAAGACGCATATCATTGTCAGACGCGCCTGCGTTTTAAACTTGCAGATGAAAGCATCGTAGATGACCAGATTGTTGGCCAGATTGATGGAGTTGTAAAAGTAATCCGTAATGCAGGTGTATATCAGGTAGTCATTGGAACACATGTGGCAGATGTGTTTGAAGAAGTAGAAAAACTGGTAGATATTAAAAAAGATACAGATAAGAAGTCTGGAAATGAAAATGCACCGAAGAAAAATGCATTTGAAGTAATCATTGACTTTGTGGCAGGTGTATTCCAGCCGGTCATACCGGCACTTTCAGGAGCCGGTATGGTAAAGGCACTGCTGGCACTTCTTGTTGTGGCAAAAGTTATCACAGCGGACAATCAGACTTATATGCTTCTGAATCTTTTTGCAGATGGAGTATTCTATTTCCTTCCGATAATTCTGGCATTCACAACTGCACAGAAGTTAAAATGTAACCCGATCCTGGCTGCAGGTGTTGCAGCGATGATGCTGCATCCGAACTGGACGGCACTTGTAGCAGAAGGCAATCCGGTTAAGTTTTTTGACGTGATTCCATTTACATTAACAAATTATGCATCGTCTGTAATTCCGATCATCTTAGTAATCTTCGTACAGGCATATGTAGAAAAGCTGTTAAAGAAATGGATTCCAAAGGCAGTAGAACTTGTATTTGTACCGATGCTTACGTTCCTGATCATGGGAACACTTGCATTCTCAGTACTTGGACCAATCGGAGCAATCCTTGGAGGATACCTGGCGACATTCTTCACCTTCTTAAGCGAGACGGCAGCGTGGGCACCAGCAGTACTGGTAGGCGGACTTCTTCCACTGATGGTTATGTTCGGTCTTCATAATGGTGTTGCACCACTTGGTGTTATGCAGATGGCAAATTTGGGTTACGACAGTATCTTCGGACCTGGATGTCTGTGTTCCAATATGGCACAGGCTACAGCAGGAGCAGTCGTAGCATTCAGAACAAAAGATAAAAAGACAAAACAGATAGCGGTATCGGGAGCGATCACAGCATATATGGGAATCACAGAGCCAATCCTGTATGGTGTATCTCTTCCGAAAAAATATCCACTGATCGCAACCATGATCGGTGGAGCAAGTGGTGGACTTTATGCAGGTCTTACGCACACACACAGATTCGCAACTGGATCATCAGGACTTCCGGCAGTACTGTTATATCTTGGAGACAATACAACAAAATGTTTTGTAAATATTATTATTGCGATTATTATTTCAGCAGTAGTCAGCGGTGTTCTGACATTTATCTTCAGTCTGAAGTTTGAAAAAGACGTAGAAGAAAACGGAAAAGAAGTTGCAAAAGAGACAGATAACACAACAAAAGAAGTTATTGCAGAAGGCGGAACAGCAGATTTTATTTCACCGGTAAATGGTGAAGTACTTCCACTTAGTGAATCAGCGGATGAAGCATTTGCGTCAGAGGCACTTGGAAAAGGTGCAGTGATTATTCCGGAAGAAGGTATTGTAAGAGCGCCATTTGACGCAACGGTAGCAGCCTTATTCCCAACAAATCACGCAATCTGTCTGGAAGGAACAAACGGTGTGGAGATGATGATTCATATCGGAATTGATACTGTGAAAATGGATGGAAAAGGATTCCAGTCTTTTGTATCACAGGATGATGTAGTAAAGGCCGGAGATAAGCTGATCGCATTTGATATGAATGCAATCCGTGAAGCTGGATACAGTGAACAGACAATGGTGATCATTACCAATACAGATGATTTCTCGGATGTTTCTGTAGATGCAGGAAAAAAGACAGACGGAACAGATAAGCCGATTCACATTTCAAAATAGGAGGGAAGCAGAATGTATCATAAAAAATTAAAAGAATTTCCAAAAGATTTTCTGTGGGGAGCAGCTACATCTGCTTACCAGGTAGAAGGAGCATGGAAGGAAGATGGAAAAGGCATGTCCGTACAGGATCTGCATGAACCGGAAGATATCGCTGATTTTAAGATTGCAAGTGATCATTATCATCACTGGAAAGAGGATGTAGCATTAATGGCAGAAATGGGATTGAAAGCATACCGCTTTTCTATCTCCTGGGCAAGAATCATTCCGGATGGTGACGGCGAGGTGAACCAGAAAGGAATTGAATTTTACGATCATCTGATCGATGAACTGGTGGCTCATCATATTGAACCAATCGTAACCATGTATCACTTTGACTTGCCTCTGGAATTACATAAAAAGGGTGGATGGTGTAACCGTGCAACGGTAGATGCTTTTGAAAAATATGCAAAAGTATTATTTGAAAACTATGGAGACAGAGTGAAATACTGGCTGACGGTGAATGAACAGAATTGTATGATCAATCATCCAAATGCGATGAATCCGGGAAAGACTCCGACTAAGAAAGAATTATATCAGCAGAGTCATCATATGTTTCTTGCATCTGCAAAGGCAACGATCTTATGCCATAAAATGTGTAAGGATGCTAAGATTGGTCCGGCACCTAATATTACAGCAATCTACCCTGAAACATGCAAACCGCTGGATGCCATTGCGGCAGATAACTGGGAGACTATCCGTTGCTGGATGTACCTGGATATGGCGGTATATGGATATTATAATTCTCTGGCATGGTCATATATGGAAGAAAAAGACTGCGTTCCGGAGATCGAAGATGGTGATATGGAGATATTAAAAGAAGGAACAGCAGACTTCCTGGGAGTTAATTATTATGCAACGGCAACGGTAAGTGCAAGTAAGAATGACGGCACAGACTGCCAGCCAAGAAACGGTGACCAGCAGGTAATGCTTGGAGAAGAAGGTGTGTATCGTTCCGGCAATAATCCATATCTGGAACAGACAGAATTCGGATGGATCATCGATTCGGTAGGACTTCGTGTGACGCTTAGAAGAATCGACAGCCGTTACCATATGCCGCTTCTGATCACAGAAAATGGCCTGGGCGCAAAGGATGTCCTGACGGAAGACGGAAAAGTACATGATGATTATCGTATTGATTATTTGGAAAGACATTTTAAACAGGCACAGCTTGCATTGTCGGATGGAGTGAACCTGATTGGATACTGTCCTTGGGCATTTATCGATCTTGTAAGTACACATCAGGGATATGGAAAACGTTATGGATTCGTGTACGTGGACAGAGATGAGAAAAACTTGAAAGATATGGCGAGAATTAAGAAAGACAGCTTCTATTGGTATCAGAATGTGATACGGACGAATGGAAGTGAGATGTAACAGGTTATAAAAAACTGCCAGAAGAATATATGTGTGTGTAGGCGATTCTTCTGGCAGTTTTTTTGTAGACATGATTATATATGTTTATCTAAATATACTTTATTTCCAGTATTTTTCGATATAAGAAAGAGCCTCTGCTTTAGAGATACCGAATTTTTCTGTTAAATTCTGGCAGATATTATCTTTTGAAATTTGAAAATCCTGACAGGTTTCTATTGTTGCCTGAATACCTTTTTGGAGTCCAATGCGTTCGCCTTTTTCAAGTCCGCGGTTCTCACCAGTTATAAGTAAAATGTTTTTATCCCGGATAGCCTTTTGTCTGGCTTCGTATTCAAGACGTTTCTGCTCATCTGCACTTAGTTTATCTAGTTCATTATAGGCTTCTTTTAGGGTAGAATTTTTCTCTGCCATTCGTTTCAAATCCTTCCTGTTCTTTCCACACAGAAAACGCATCCATTGCATTAAATCAGATTCATTTTTTGTTCCGTTTACACATGAGAATTCTTCCTTCTTTTGTAAGATGAACTATCGCCTGAAGTAAAGAAATCTCTGCTTAAGTATATTTTAACACAGTATAATATGACAGAAAAGAAAAAATTATCGTTAAAATTTTGAGCCATAGATCAAAACAATATTCATCTTATAAGTAATATCGGATTATCTGCTCGAAATATTGAGCTGTAAGAATAATTACCGATTGGTTGATAGAAACTTTCTGTAGCTCTTCGAGTAAGAACTGCGTGAATGTAGGCTAACATATATTGATCAATATTGCAACAGAATTTTCTATAATTAAGTATACAAATGCGTTATAATAAAATTTACAGACAGTAGTGATAAGAATAATACAGCCGTTAATGAATGAAGAACGGTTACGGATGAGAAAGGATAAAGAAGCAGATGGAAAAAGGCACAATAAGAGAAATGAATCCGGATGAAGTAGGAAAAATTGATGTATGATAAAAGAAAAATACAGGAGATGAAGTAAAATGACAGTGAATGACATGATAATAAAGATGATACAGGAAGCAGATGGTAACCGGCATGATATCGCACATTTTCTGAAAGTATATACCTATGCAAAATTAATCGGTGAAAAAGAAGGACTGGATGAAACAACACAGAAAACACTCGAGATAGCAGCTATCATACACGATATTGCCTGTCCGCTCTGCAGAGAGAAATATGGTAACACGAATGGAAAATATCAGGAAAAAGAAGGCATCCAACTGGCAGAAAAGTTTTTGAATGAAGCAGGAATTGAAGGACAGATGAAAGAACGGATCGTGTATCTGGTCAGTCATCACCATACCTATGGAAATGTAGATGGCATGGATTACCGGATTTTACTGGAGGCAGATTTTCTTGTCAATGCGGATGAAAGCCAGATGTCAGAAAAATCAATAAGAAATGCAAGAGAAAAGATATTTGAAACGGAGACGGGAAAAGGACTTCTGTATGCTATTTATCTGGGGTAAAAGTGGAATAGAAGGAAAAGAAATTGACATACAGAAGCTATCTAAAATGAGAGATTTTACGTACAATACCGAAACGTACGATCGGTCAAAATTCTCGCAAATATAAGTCCAAGCGGCAACATTACAATAATCATAATCGCAGAAGTAAACCACGAAACCGCATCCGTCAGGGACATAATCCCGAAATTATAAATCGCACGGTACAGGTAAAGTCCCGGAACCATGATCACAATAGAAGGCACGGTAAGCGAGATTCTCGGATATCCGTTACTCTTCTTAATAAAAGAAGCAAGCAATCCGGCAGTTAGAGCCCCGATAAATGCGGCGGCGGCCGGAGGCATCTGTGTGAAATCAACAAGTTCAAGCCGGAGTGTATTGGCAATGGCACCGATAAATGCAGCTGTTGCAGCCATCGAATGAGAACTGTTGAACATGATCGAGAACCCGAATACTCCGCAAAAGCTCGCAATCACACGGAAGATAAGGCGGGAAGCAGCACTTAAATGCAGCGCTGTAAAATCGGCCGGTTCCAGATGCAGAAGTAAAGCCATGATCCATGCAAATAAAGTGGCAACCATAACGATAATGATTGCATAAGTAAGCCGTTCCAGTCCCGAACGCAGATCCAGCTTTGCAAGGTCGATCCCGCTTGTAATAAATGGAAATCCCGGGATGATGAATAACATCGAGCAGATATAACCAGCCTCATGAAGTTCTGGAATGTGAAAGAAAAGTTCCGCAAGCTTCAGAAAGACTGCATAGGTAAAACATGATGCAGATACGGATATGGCAATATTCAAAAACAATGTATAATGATGTTTGATTAATTTGGTGCGGATAAGGTTACCGATGCCGGCGGCAATGAATGCAAGAGCCATCTCAACTGGTCCACCTCCGAGTAAAAAGGTAAAGCCACAACAGGCAAGAGCTGCGGCAAAGCCCAGTTTTGCAGGTGAATAAAGGGCATGGATTTCCTCAATTTCATCCAACCGTTTATGGATATCTTCACCAGTCATATGGGCTTCTTCTTCTGGAAAATGATCTACGAACTGTTCCATGCGGTAAAGCT
The DNA here is from genome assembly GCF_977044405.1 of Dorea sp. Lineage (NCBI taxonomy): Bacteria > Bacillati > Bacillota > Clostridia > Lachnospirales > Lachnospiraceae > Dorea > Dorea sp. The sequence continues at coordinate 29,061 of NZ_CDRRQK010000001.1, read as the reverse complement.
TGGATGTATTCACTCCTGTATTGGCAATACTCAATGACTGGGAAACACAATCGTTTCCATCAAAACAGTTGAATACAATAGACATAAGTCCCACGTCTACCGTACAGGTTACACCAAGCTCTTTGGAAAGCCGGTTCATAGAAGTTCGTACACGCCATGCACCGGTCCCACAGGAGAGCATGATTAACCCTACGCGGCCAATGACAGAAGCTTTCTCAATTAATCCGGCCTCTGCAATCAGCACATTACTGTCATCATTGGCATAGTCATGCCATGGAATCTCCATATGATTTTTTTCCATAATATCGATAAAGTCAGAATTAGTTGCCTGCATAAATGATCGCCTCTGCTTTGGAAACGTGGCGTTCCAGATTTTTTAAGAAATGTGAATTCGGAAGGAAAACTCCGATCTCATCATAACGGGTATTATCTTCAACAAGAGAATCCTGTCCATAGAATACATAGGACATAGGAAGCTCTTTCTGAAGTTTTATGACAATATCCAGAATAGCAGAATAAGCTTCTGCTTCGGTTTCTTTTAATTTTACGGTATCTGGTAATTCACGGATCAACAGTACACCGTTATTCTTTTCCAGAATGTTTTGTTCCGGTTCCATATCGTCGGATGTATAAGAATGGCTGTAGCGGTATGCCTGTGCCAGAAAAATATTCTTTGGAGCTCTGAGATCTGTATACACCTCATGGAAATAACGGTATTCCCGTTCATGAATCGATCTTTTATATTCAGGAAGTAAAATTCCGTTTTCATCTGTCATAATTATCGGATTCTGTTTTCCGTCTGCATTGAACCGATAGGGAATCAGGAATGCATTTCTTAAAAGATCAAAGACTGTATTCTGGCAGATAGCCATCAGAAACGCAGATAAATCCCGGTTGCGATAGGAATTGAAAAGAGCTTGTGTGAATTCTGTAGATGATGGAGAGTCTGGAAGGTCTACCCCATCGTTACTGAATAAGTAACTGCAGAATGTTTCCAGCAGTTTTTCACAGGCCCATTTATCTTCGGATATTTTCTTAAATAATATTTCTGATTTTTCTTCTCGTGGAAAAAGTGTTTTCTCTTCCATGATCATACGCTTCCTTTCATATTTCATCCGAATAAATTATACAACTGTGATAAAGATAAGTGAAAGCTATAATTAATATAGCGGATATATGATTGTGATATGATAAAGAAGGAAAATCTAAGATTTTTATACCAAAGCATATAAGAAATGGTGTCGGTGGCAGGTTATATAGATGTCAAAGTATGTAAGAGAAACTGTCGGTGGAAGGTTCTCTGTATAGTCAGTTGATGATTTGAAAGAAATATTTGATATAGTTAAAAACTATGACAAATACATGTTTTTTTGTATTATACAAGTTTATCGAAACAAATTATAATAAATCCATCGATCGAGAACACAATCAAGAATATGAAAAATATAAAAGAAAGCCACCGGGGACACTAAAAAAGCCAGAAAATCCCGTCCCCGTGGCAAGGAGGAAATAATCATGAACACACCATTTCGTTACGATTTTGTAGGAAGTTTTTTACGCCCACAGAAATTAAAAGACGCAAGAAAGAAATTTGAAGAAGGTACAATCTCACAGGAAGAACTAACCGCAGTAGAAGATGAATGCATCCTGGAACTGGTAGCAAAGATTAAAGAACTTGGATACCACGTTATCACAGATGGAGAATTCAGAAGATCGACATGGCACCTGGATTTCATGTGGGGATTTGAGGGAATCGAGCATCAGAAGACTGTTGAGGGAAATACAACATTCGATGCAGAAGCAGCAATGATTGATGATACATACATGACTGGAAAGATTTCAGTAAAGAATCATCCGTTTGTAGAGCACTTCAAATTCATCAAAGCATTAGAAGATGAAAATACAATTGCAAAACAGACCATTCCGTCACCGGGGCAGTTCTATGCATATTTTACGGGAGCACAGCTTCTGAACACGACATTAGAGATTTATGGATCAGAAGAAGCATTTGCGGAAGATGTAATTAAGGCATACAGTGAATTTGTACAGGAAATCTATGCAGCAGGCTGCCGTAACCTTCAGTTCGACGACTGCGTATGGGGCGGAATGGTAGATGCGAAGATGGCAGTTGCACTGACAGGAAGAACCGGACAGAAACTGGAAGACTACAAGAAACTTCTTCTGGAACTGAATAATCAGGTAGTTGCACAGGCACCGGAAGATCTGGTGATTAATACACACGTATGCCGTGGAAATTATCATTCTACATTCTTTAGTTCCGGTGCGTATGATTCCGTAGCAGATCTGTTATTCGGAGAAGAGAATGTAAATGCATACTATCTGGAATACGATGACAAGAGATCCGGCGGATTTGCACCACTTGCAAAGGTAGCTGGCGATAAAAAGGTCGTACTTGGACTTGTAACAACCAAGACACCGGAATTGGAAGAAAAAGAAAAAGTAATCGCAAGAATCCACGAAGCTGCCAAATACGTTCCTCTTGACCGATTATACTTAAGCCCGCAGTGCGGATTCGCATCCTGCGAAATCGGTAATAAGCTGACCGAAGAGGAACAGTGGGCAAAACTTAAGCTCGTAAAAGAGATCGCCGGCGAAGTATGGCCAGACAGATAAGCCAGAAGAATTTTTCCAAGTCCATTAATCAAAACTGGTATTTGAGACAGACAGAGTATATACTAATAACAAAGCCTACAGGAAAAGGTGGAGGTGAACCTATATGGATGTTGCAACAATGATAGCGCTTAATAACATGAATATGCTTACGGCGCTGACAGTACAGGCGGCAAACAATGTAATCACAATTGTAAATGGAGAAAGGATGGAAGAAGATATGGATGGTTCAATGTTAGATCAGTATATGGGAAAAGACTGTACAGTAAGTCTTTTTAATGAAGTCGGAGCAATCAAAGGAAAGCTCATGGAAGCGGATATGCAGTGGGTAAAGGTTGATACCAGGAAGGGAACACAGCTTATTAACAGAAATATGATCCGGAATATTACATTTGATAATAAGTAAAATGAATAACAGAGGAACAAAGATAAGAACATATATTTCCCATTGGCGGAACCTTGGATATGACAATGAAAAGCGTCTGAAGCATGCAGCGACGATCGCCAGGGATAATTTGAAATTACTGGAAAATTGCTGTATCTGGCTGATACCGGTCATTGCATTTATTATGATTGTAAGATGTGCGTACTGGGGAATCTCCGTTGCCAACATATTGCCATTCATGCTGTTGATCGTGGAGTTTTTAGTGATGATCATTCTGGTAAGAGAAGATGTCCTGTTAAAAAGAGGTATTATAAAAAAGAACCGGATACTTACAAGAACTGTAATCTTTACCTTATATCTGGTTACATTGTATTATGATGTTGTAAGGCTGCCGGAAGAGAGAAATGTATTGCTCTGTGTATTTCTTGTAACCTACGGAACAGTATTTGATATCTATCCGGAAAATAATCTCAAGATTGCAATCGGCATGTTCCTGCTTACCGGTATTCTGGAATATAATCTGGAATCCTACTCGATGTTCCGCTATAATATGCTGAATAATGTGATCGCAATTCTGATTGGTTGTTTCGTATCATGGAACAAAGTAAAGAATAAAATGGAAGTTCTGGTACGGGAAGAATATAAGAAAGAGCTGCAGGAAAAAGAATCCCAGATCAGCATCATGATGAGCCAGGTGCAGCCACATTTTCTCTATAATACATTATCAACGATACGGATTTTGTGTGGAATCGATGTAAAGAAAGCACAGGATTCACTTCTGAATTTTACAGAATATATCCGTGAGAATCTGGATGTACTTGGAAGCACGGAGATGATCCCGGTGACACAGGAACTGGGACATGTAAAACGTTATGTGAATCTGGAACAGATGCGTTATGGAGAAAAATTACAGGTGGAATATGATGTACAGTATGTAGAATTTTTAATTCCACCACTTACCATACAGCCGGTTATGGAAAATGCGATCAAGTACGGAGCAGGTGATAAAAGAGGCGGAGGAACCGTCAAACTTATGATCCGGAAAGAAGGTCATATGAATGTGATTGTAGTGGAAGATGATGGAAATGGTATTGATGCATCATCCATTGAAGAAATACCGGTAAAAGATGATGGAAGAACACATATCGGACTAAAAAATGTAAAGGAAAGAGTTGAAAAGATGGCTGATGGCAAGCTTAATTTCTATAGTAGAAAAGGATGCGGAACCATCGTGACCATCTATATACCGGATGAGAAGGACTAGAGGGAGGACTGTGTGATGAATATCATTGCAGTAGATGATGAACAGCTGTTACTCTACGAATTGTTAAATGAACTGGAAAAAGTATTCCCGGATGCAGATCTGATTGGATTCGATGAAGGGGAGGATGCGCTGGAGCATATTGAAAAAATGAAAGGACATCTGGATTATGCATTTCTGGACATCAAACTCAGGGGAATGACAGGGATCCAGCTTGCAAAACAGATAAAAGACAGAAAACCAGAGACCAAGATCATATTTTGTACGGCATATTCAGACTATGCCCTGGAAGCATATCAGGTGCATGCAGTCGGATATATTATGAAGCCGGTCACAGCAGATAAGATCAGGGAACAGCTGGAAGCACTGAAACAGATATTAAAATCACCGGTAATAGAAGATGACGCAAATTAAATGTACATACATTTGGCACATTTGAAGTATTCAGGAAGGGGAAGCCACTGGTATGGGAACGGGAAAAGGCGAAAGAGCTGCTGGCCTATCTGATCGACAGAAGAGGTGCAGCGGTATCCAATACCGGAATTGCAGTAGTATTATGGGAAGATGACAGCAAGACAAGGAATGTACAGACCGTTATGTCATCCCTTCGGAAAACATTGAAAAATGCAGGCTGCGAGGATATCCTGATCCGTGCAAGAAATGCAACATCCATTGATGTAAAGAAAGTACATTGCGATTTTTATGATTTTCTGGGTGGGAATAGTCTGGCCGTCAATACATACCATGGAGAGTATATGCAGCAGTATGGCTGGGCAGAGAATACGAGGAGCAATCTGAGTTAAATTTATAAAAAATCTATTGACATCAGACAGATTGGTTCTTATACTGAGAATTGTAAATAAAACACGGGGAGCTTGTGTACCAGGCTGAGAGGAAGTTGAGAGCTTCGACCCATATACCTGATTTGGATAATGCCAACGTAGGAATGTATAACGTAGAGTTTAGGAGAGATGCATTTAGTTGGTGTCTCTCTTTTTTATATCTAAGTATACAAGATTATCAGAGCATCCACGATGCAGCTATCGGTTATGGTGAAAAGAGATCGAGACAGCTGAACAGACAGGGTGTTAATAATCAGGAAAAATAAAATATCGGATAAGTTGAGAGTGAGCGAGAGTTCATGAAGGGGTGCACCACCACGGGTGTATTTACTTCGTGAACTCTTTTTTTCATCTGACAGGGATTCCCGGAATCTTTCAATATTTTTTTATTGGATTTTCCGGGAGGCTAAAGTCCGGGAAAGGAGAACGCACATGATTATTGTAAACGGAAAAGGAATCAATCTGACAAAAGATATTTCTGTAGAAGAATATCTGGAACAAAACCGGTATCAGGTAAAAAGAATCGCTGTAGAGCTGAATGGAGACATCCTTCCAAAATACAGCTATTCCGATACCATGTTAAAAGACGGCGACCGTCTGGAAGTTGTGACATTTGTAGGAGGAGGCTAACATTGATGGGAAAGGAAACAGCAGTGGAAAATACGACAGAAAAAGTGCTCAGTAAAGAAGAAATTTTAAATGCACTGAATGAACGTCACTCTCCGGAAAAACAGGCACTTTTATCCGCTGGATATGTGGCGATTGCCGGGCTTGGCGGACTTGGGTCAAATGTAGCATATGCACTTGCAAGGATTGGTGTGGGACATCTGCATCTGATTGATTTTGATGTGGTAGATATCACGAATCTGAACCGGCAGCAGTACTTTATGGAGCATATCGGGATGTATAAGACAGATGCACTTAAGTCATTATTGCTAAAAATTAATCCGTATCTGGATATTCAGACCGATTGTGTGAAAGTAACAGAAGAAAATCTTCAGGAGCTTTTTAAAGATGCATCAATTGTCTGTGAAGCATTTGATAATCCGGAGGCGAAAGCAATGCTGGTAAATGGAATACTGGAACATTTCCCAGAGAAAAAACTGGTATCAGCAACCGGAATGGCCGGATATGGAAGTAGCAATACCATCCGTACGCAGAAGCTTATGAAGAATTTTTACCTCTGCGGAGACCGGGAGACAGAACCAACCTACGGGAATGGTCTAATGGCGCCAAGAGTTGCAATCTGTGCAGCGCATGAGGCAAATATGATCACACGGCTGATACTGGGAGAAGAAGACGTCTAAGCATGTAATCGGTATATGTTCAGAAGAAGCTGCCGGTGGCTATCAGGGTAGCTGTATAGGAATTATATGATAGTCCGGATGATGCCGGGAAGATAAGAATATATGATATCAGTATAATAAATGAAAGAAGGATTAGATTATGGATAAAAAAGAAATGAAAAAAACAGATACATTTACTCTGAGAGGAAAGGAGTTTACCTCACGTTTTATACTTGGCTCAGGGAAATTTTCATTGGATCTGGTAAAAGCCTGTGTGGAAAAAGCCGGAGCACAGATCATCACACTTGCACTCCGCCGTGCCAATGAAGGCGGGCTTGCTAATATTCTGGACTATATACCAGAGGATGTGACACTGCTTCCGAATACATCAGGAGCAAGAAATGCAGAAGAAGCAGTACGTATTGCGAGACTTTCCAGAGAAGTCGGATGTGGCAATTTCGTCAAAGTAGAGGTAGTAAGAGATTCGAAATACCTGCTTCCGGATAACTATGAGACAATCAAGGCAACAGAGATTCTTGCAAAAGAAGGATTTGTAGTTATGCCATATATGTATCCCGATCTGAACGCTGCAAGAGATCTGGTCAATGCAGGAGCTGCATGTATTATGCCGCTTGGTGCACCAATCGGATCAAATAAAGGACTTTGTACAAAAGATTTTATCCAGATTTTGATCGATGAGATTGATCTGCCGATCATTGTAGATGCCGGAATCGGGCGTCCATCCCAGGCATGTGAGGCAATGGAAATGGGAGCAGCTGCAGTCATGGCTAATACAGCAATTGCAACGGCTGGAGACGTACCGGCGATGGCAGAAGCATTTAAGAAGGCAATCGAAGCTGGCAGAAGTGCTTACCTTTCCGGACTTGGAAGAACAATCGAACGCGGTGCCAGCGCATCTTCACCACTGACGGGATTTCTGCAGGATTAGGAGGCTGATAAGATGGAACAGGTACAGGAAAATAGAAATAATAAAATAAAAGAAGAAAATGAACAGGGTATAACTAAAGCTGCGGGAAAAAATACAGAAAAATATACAGAAAAAGAAGAACGGGAAATTATGCATATAAATGAAAGTATCTTAAGCGAGGAGATTCTGGAAGATCAAAAGAAGAACCGCATCAATCATATGACATACCTTCCTGGCATGGAGGACATCGGATCAGAGATACTAGATCAGGTTGTAGCAGCAATGGAAAGATATGATTATGACAGCTATACAGCAGAAGATGTAAAACGTGCGCTGGCACATACGGAACGTACACCGGAAGATTTTCAGGCGTTATTATCCCCGGCAGCATTGCCATTTCTGGAAGAAATTGCACAGGCAGCGCAGATAGAGACAAGAAAACATTTTGGAAACAGCGTCTATATGTTTACACCAATCTATATTGCAAACTATTGTGAAAACTATTGTATCTATTGTGGATTTAACTGCCATAATAAGATCAACCGTGCACAGTTAACAGCAGAAGAGATAGAAAAGGAAATGGTAGCAATTGCCAAGACCGGTCTTCAGGAAATCCTGATCCTGACGGGTGAAAGCCGCAACAAATCTACGGTAGAATACATTGGTGAGGCATGTAAGATCGCAAGAAAATATTTTAAAGTTATCGGCCTTGAAATCTATCCGGTAAATTCCGATGAATATGCATATCTGCATGAATGCGGCGCTGATTATGTAACCGTATTTCAAGAGACCTATAATTCAGATAAATATGAAACACTTCATCTTGCCGGACATAAGAGAATCTATCCATACCGTGTGAATGCGCAGGAAAGAGCATTAAAAGGCGGCATGCGTGGAGTTGGATTTGGGGCACTTCTTGGACTGGATGATTTTAGAAAAGACGCATTTGCAACAGGATATCATGCGTATCTGTTACAGAGAAAATATCCACATGCAGAGATTGCATTTTCCTGTCCGAGACTCCGGCCGATCATCAATAACGACAGGATCAATCCGATGGATGTACACGAGCCGCAGCTTTTACAGGTAGTGTGTGCATATCGTCTGTTTATGCCATTTGCAAGTATCACGGTTTCTACCAGAGAATGTGAAAGAGTCCGTGATAATCTGGTAAGCATTGCGGCAACGAAGATATCTGCCGGTGTAAGTACAGGTATCGGAAGTCACGTGGATGATATTGAAGACAAAGGTGATGATCAGTTTGAAATCTCAGATGGACGATCTGTGGATGAGGTATATCAGGCTCTTCTGAAACATAATCTTCAGCCGGTGATGAGTGATTATATTTATGTATAATGGAAGGAAATAAGTAATATATGTATGAGTCTGAATCATTATACATTTGGAAGAAACGGAATATAGTCGAAAGGAGCTATCAGTGATAGAATCTGTAGGAAATCAGACATTTAAAGTGATTGCAGTTAGTAATCGGAAGCTTTGTAAGCGGCCTTTTTCAGAGCAGATAGAAAGAGTCTGTAAGATACATCCGGACGCAATCATCTTAAGGGAAAAAGATCTGACGGAAGAGGAATATAGAACACTTGCAAAAGAAGTTTTAGAAATCTGCAATCAGTATCAGGTGCATTGTATCCTTCATAATTTTTGGAAAGTGGCAATAGAACTTGGATGTACTTCGGTACATCTGCCTCTTCCGATATGGAAAGGACTTTCTGATGATGAAAAAATGTATTTGAAGAATTATCTGAAAGAGTCCGGGAAGCAGAAAGAAGTTTCGGATAAAAATATCTGTAAAGGTATTGGAACATCGGTACATTCCGTGGAAGAAGCAAAGGAAGCAGAAGCACTTGGGGCGGCATATCTGACAGCAGGACATATCTACGCTACGAATTGCAAAAAAGGATTACCGCCAAGAGGTCTGGAATTTTTAGAAGAAGTCTGCCGGGAAGTCAGCATTCCCGTATACGGAATTGGTGGAATCAAATTTGAGGAGAAGCAGTGGCAGGATATGAAAGAATGTGGGGCTGCTGGAGGATGCATTATGTCCGGGATGATGGAAATATGATGATTAAAATAGTATAAAAAGTCATTAGGGACAGTAAAAAAGCCGTTTTTCCTGTCCCTATGGCTTTGCTGATAACACTGCCGGCAGAGAATTGTTTAATATTACAGAAAAATATTCAAATGTCCGGTCCCTGTCACATATATCCGGATTCTGAAACAGATCGATCAGCATTCCGGCAATTGCTTCTGTATAAAAATTACAAAGAAACTGCCGGTAATGGTTATCGATCGAGACATCAAGTTTCTTTTCTGTATCACGGATGATTTTCTCGATCAATCCGATAAAATCCTTATAAAAGAAGCGTTTCAACTGGTCACGTCCGACCGAATCATAGATACAATTCAGGAAATACGCATTTTCATTTACATAATCAATCACAAAATCAAAGGCATCTTTATAATCTACAAGCAGGTCAAACTGACGTACCACTTCGAATGCCTCCTGCTCGAGCATCCATTTTAAAAGTCCATAGATATCTTCAAAATGATAATAAAAAGTTTTACGGTTCAGATTACAGTCTTTGATAAGTTCGCTGACTGTGATCTTTGAAAAAGCTTTGTGCTTCATGATTTTTTTTAAAGAAGTGCAAAGCATTGTTTTTGTCTGTAAAGATAGTTCTGTAAAAATGTTGAATACAACAGATAAGATTAAGCAGAATGGGGATAAGATTACATTTTCATCAGACAAAGAAAAAGTATATTATCAGGGAACAATGGAAGATACAGAAATTCCTTGGAATATAGATATCACTTATACACTGGATGGGAAAAAGATCACACCGGAAAAGCTTGCCGGAAAATCAGGGGGCTTAAAGATACACATTAAGATCGATAAGAATGAAAAGTGCACATCTGATTTTTATGACAGCAGTGCACTTATGGCGAGCATGATACTTGATACAGAAAACTGTGAAAACATTACGGCCGACGGTGCAACACTGGCGAATGTAGGAGCCAATAAACAGATTAGCTATACCGTGCTTCCGGGAAAAGGACTGGATGCAGAAGTTACGGCCGATGTAAAAGACTTTGAGATGGATGCTGTGGCAATCAATGCGGTAAAGATGAATCTGGATGTTGATATCGATGATACAGAGCTGACAGATAAAGTGACACAGATTATGGATGCGGCAAAACAGTTAAACGACGGAGCAGGTGCTCTTTCTGATGGAACGGATTCTATGGTGGATGGAAGCAGCAGCCTGTCAGACGGAGCGGAATCTTTAGATAGAGGAATCAACTCACTGGATTTGGGACTTGAGACCTTGAAAAGTGGCGTGTCAGATATGCAGAAGCAATCAATTCCATATCTTCTCAGATCAGTGAACTGTCTGCGACAGAAGAACAGATTAAGAGTATGCCGGATTATTCTGTAAATGCAATAAGTCAGAAACTGGTAGCCCAGATTGATTCGCAGATTACAAGCTTAAGTAATGTAGTGACATTATTACGGGGAGACAGTGCAGCAATCAGTGGTACAGAACAATATCTGAATGGTGTGTCACAAGGAACCGGTGAACTGGTATCTGGTCTTTCACAGTTAAATGATAATTATGCAGCATTTGATGCAGCTATCGGAACACTGGCTAATACAGTGTCAGGCACAGCTAATAATGTAAGTGGATTAAAGAGTGCGATCGATCAGCTCACAGCAAGTTATACACAGCTGGATCAGGGCGTGAATGATTACACAGATGGTGTGGCAGCAATTACAAAAGCATATTCACAGATTAATTCAGGAACGGTAAGTCTGGCAAGCGGAAGTAAAGAACTGGTAAAAGGATCAAAGACATTAAAGAGTGGAACTAACGAGCTTCATCAGGGGGCAGTTACATTAAGTAACGGAAGCAAAGAGTTAAACGACGGAACGCAGGAATTCTATGATCAGACAAATGGAATGGATACACAGATTGAGGATACCATGAATGAGATGATAGATTCCCTGACAGGCGGGGATTCCGAGACGGTATCATTCGTATCCGAGAAGAATGGCAATATCGATTCTGTACAGTTCGTAATTAAGACAGATGCAATCGAGAAGAAAGAGAAGGCAAAAAAGACAGAAAAGAAGACAGAAGAAAGCAGCGTGATAGAGAAGTTCAAGAATCTGTTCAGTGGAAAATAAAGGGGTAAATAATGAAAAAGCATGTAAAACCGGTATGTCTTTACATGCTTTTTTATTATGCCAAAGCATGCAAGAAAAGTTGCAGGTGACAGGTTCTTTTGTATTTTGAAATATATAAGAGAAGATATGTGGTGTTTGATAATAAAATTGACAATTATAGGATAAGGCTTTAAAATTTAAGTTAGATAAAACTAATTGGCGGAGGATAAAAACATGGCAAAAACATCAAAAGAATATAAAGATATGTCGGTAAAAGAATTTACCAAAGCTGCAAAGATATATGATTCCGGACATTCAGGAATATACGAAATGTGTAAATATGACTATCCAAAGGTTCTGGCAGAGCTTAAGAAGGTAGATTTCCAAGACGTTCTGGACTGCGGATGTGGAACTGGTCCCATGGTTGAGATACTGACAGAAGAATATCCGGATAAGCAGTATACAGGACTTGATCTGACACCGGAGATGATTAAAAAAGCACAGGAAAAGAATCTGCCGAATACAGAATTCATAGTAGGGGACTGTGAGAAACTTCTATTTGCTGATGAATCTTTTGATGTGATTATCTGCACGAACAGCTTTCATCATTATCCGAACCCACAGGCATTCTTTGATAATGTTTACAGGGTACTCAGAAAAAATGGACGGCTGATATTAAGAGATTATACTTCTAGCGGAGCCGTATTGTGGTTCATGAATCATATCGAGCTTCCGCTGGCACGGCTGATCGGACATGGGGATGTAAAAGTGTATAGAAAAGAGGAATACAAAGAAATGCTTGAAAAAGCAGGATTCACAAAGATGAAGATTCAGGCAGAAGAAAAATTCCGGTGTCATGTGGTTGCGGTGAAAACGAAATAGTAATGTTTTGTGGGGCGTGGTATAATAAGAGAATCAAATTTGTAATGACTTGGAGGTCTTATAATGACTCAGATGGAACGTTACACAGAAAAAGAAAATCGGATAATCACAAGTAATGAAAAAATTACACTGTATCATGGTTCAAAATCAGGAATAGATGGAATGATAGCACCAAAAAGCAGAGATAAATGTGATTTTGGTAAAGGATTTTATATGGGAACAGATCAGACACAGCCGCTGACTTTAATCTGTAATTATCCGAAGGCAAAGGTATATACGTTAAGTGTTGATTTGTCGGAATTGAAAATTATGGATATAGAGGTGGGACTGGACTGGGCATTACTGGTTGCATATAACAGGGGAAAGATGGAATCGGTAAAAGGCACATCTATTTATAATAAATATGCAGATTGGGACAAATCGTGTGATATGGTTGTTGGGTATATTGCGAATGACAGAATGTTTGTTGTACTGGACCGTTTCTTTAATGGCGAAATTACAGATCTTGCATTAATAAATAGTCTTTCAGCATTAAAATTAGGAAAACAATATGTGGCGAAGACAGAAAAAGCTTGCAAAAATATAAAAATTATTGAGGAACAGGAAATTAATGAAGAGCAACGGGAAAAATTGAAATATGAAAGTGAAATAAATCGTTCCAGGGGAATAGAACTGGCAGAAAGTATTTGCAGGAAATATAGACGGGAAGGACGATTTTTTGATGAAATCTTAGAGGCAGGTGGACAGAATGCTTAATCTTACACTTCAAAAACGACAGCTTTGTGATATACAGGGACGTCTATTCGAACTGGCTTTAAAAACAGGATATGATTGTCCGGCATTTATAAAATCATTTATGACAAGCAGAACGGCTGCAGCATTGGATGATGTTTATGATAGATTACAGTGGGCGGGGGAAGAATACATTCTCGAGGAACTGGATGATGAAGTGGGTGGATTGAGAAAATCCGGAGTTAGGTATAGTAAAGAAGTGATGTACTGGACCGGATATGTATATCGCTATTGGCATTATTATACGGGCGAAAGCAGCAGACAGATATATAAAATTGCAGATGAAAAAATGATGAATGAAAGCTGGCTGGGATTTCATACATTGGACGTAGAGATGGCGATTGATGACCTAAAAGAAATATATAATCAAAAACACTAGGAAGCCTTTGTTGAGACTGCTTTTTGGAAAAATCGAGGCAGATGTGATGTACGCATGCGATGGATACCTTCTGATCACGACATTTTCACTTCCGGCACTTGCCATTTGTGATGCAGGTGCCGCACTTTGCAGAAGTATTGGAAAAACGAATGTTACGATGTACATATCGGTAGTGACAAATGTGGTCAATATAGCAGCTATCTTCCGATGGGATGGAAGCCTGCTGAAAAAGATTATGGGAATTGCGATGGCACCGGTGTATACAACGGTAATCGGGCAGTGCATGGGAGCCAGAGATATCGATGCGGCGAATTATTATTTTAAGAAGTTTATCCATTTGCAGGTTCACTCGGAAACGGACTGCGGGCAGCAGGAGATGTAAAGTTTACGATGATTGTTTCCATTACACTTACGATCGCTGCAAGATTATTCTTCTCAGCCGTATTTGGACTGTGGCTTGGATGGGGCGTGATCGGAGTTGCTTTCGGTATGAGCATTGATCTGGTATTCAGAGGTGCGATTTTCATTTGGAGATATAAATCTCAGGCATGGACAAAGTTCCAGGTTATATAAGAAAAAGATTGAATTTGATTGTGTCTGCATATATAATAGAATATCGAACCAGAGGTTAAGAGGATAATCGAAGGAGCAGATAATGATCTTATATCAAAGAACGATACCGTTATTAGATCCTTAATATCCTGAAGAAAATATTTGGATAAAAATGATAAAAAATCAGGATAGAGGAGAAAATGACAGAATGAATAATCCGATAAAGACATTAACCAGAAAAGAATGGATGCTGTGGGGAATATCCCTGGCAATCGTTATTGTGTCGAATATGATGACGAGTGATTTTGATATATTAACTTTAATTGCGGCAATGATAGGAGTGACCTCACTGATATTTGCCGCAAAAGGAAATGTGTGGGCGCAGATCCTGATGGTGGTATTCAGCATACTATATGGAATCATCTCATACCGGTTCCGTTACTGGGGCGAGATGATCACATATCTTGGCATGACGATGCCGATGGCAATTTGGTCAACGATCACCTGGATCAGAAATCCATCCAAAGAAAATGGAAATGAAGTAGAAATCCGGATACTAAACCACCGGCATATCATTGGACTTGGAGCGGTGTGTATCGTAGTGACAGGAATTTTTTATATGATCCTAAGAGCACTTGATACACCGAATCTGTTCTTAAGTACCGTGTCTATCTATACCAGTTTTCTGGCGGCGTCCCTTACAATGCTCAGATCGTCTTATTACGCAGTAGGGTATGCGGCAAATGATATCGTGCTGATCCTGATGTGGATTCTAGCATCACTGGAGAATCCGGGATATATTCCGGTGGCTGTGAATTTTATCATTTTCTTTTTGAATGATATGTATGGATTTGTGAGCTGGAAGAAGAGGGAAGTGCAGCAGGCATAACGGAAGTATATTTATAATTTTTTAAGAGTCTAAAAAATAAGAAAATACAGTTGCTATATGAATCTGATTAGTAATCACGGAGATATATGGCGGCTGTATTTTTTTGTAAGATGGTTTCCGTTGTTATTTATAACTTCTTTTTTTATACTATAAAGAAGAATCATTATTTATAGATGGAACAGAATATAAAAGAAGGTGATTGGAATGAATAAAGTAATTGGAATTGGAAAACAAAGCTTTGAAGATATGATACAAAGTGACTGCTTTTATATAGACAAAACAAATCTGATAAAAGAATGGTGGGAATCAGAAGACGATATCACACTGATTACCAGACCAAGACGTTTTGGAAAAACGCTGAATATGGACATGTTAAAATGCTTTTTCTCCAATCATTATCAAGGAAGAAGTGATCTGTTTAAAAATCTGAAAATCTGATTTGAAAGTGGTAACAACTACATCGGAAGAATATGCTGTATGTTTTGGATTTACGGAAGAAGAAGTGTTTACAGCGTTGGATAGTTTCCAGTTATCCAGTCAGAAAGAAGCAGTAAAACAATGGTATGATGGATTCACTTTTGGCTCGCAGGAGGACATCTATAATCCGTGGTCTATCACAAACTATTTGAAAGAAAAAAATTTCAGGCATACTGGGCATCAACAAGTTCGAATGGTCTGGTGAATCAATTGATCAGGACATCCCAGTCAGAAGTTAAGGAAATGCTGGAAGAACTCTTAAATGATCATGAAATTGTTGTGAATTTTGATGAACAGATTGTATTTGACCAGTTAGAAACAAAAGAGAATGCAATCTGGAGTCTGATGGTAGCAAGTGGGTATCTGGAAGTAGCGAAGATTGAGTACAGAAGTATCTTAAGGACTCCATGGTATCATCTGAAAATTACAAATCTGGAAACATTCAGTAGTTTTGATACAGGCAATCATCCATCGGGAAGAACCATGCCGGAACGTTTTTATCATGGATTTGTGTTAGGATTGCTGGTAGAATTGCGTGACCAGTATGAGCTAAAGTCAAACAGAGAGAGCGGTTATGGAAGGTATGATGTGATGCTGATTCCGCGCGAACGAAAGAAGCCAGCATTTGTATTGGAGTTCAAAGTTCTGGATCCGGATGAAGAAAATGGATTAGCAGATACTGTGCAGTCTGCACTCAGACAGATTGAAGACAAACATTTCGATGCAGAATTGATAGAAAGAGGAATTGCAAGAGATGATATAAAACATTATGGACTTGCATTTGAAGGGAAAAAAGTATTGATAGGAAACTAAATGAAAAGAACACCGTATTATATGAAATGGATGAAGATGTCGGATATGATCATATAATACGGTGTTTTGCTTTCTATACATTTGAAAGAATCTGTCACTTACAGGATTTGGCAAGTGGCAGATTAAACTGTTGTTTGTGATTTATCTTTTACAGTCACAAGTACAACGCCCCAGAGACTTGCGATAATCTCCGTTAGTGGGAAGGTCCACCATACAGCAGACAGTCCTAGAAAATGAAGAACCCATGCCAGCGGAACAAGCAGGAATACTTGACGGAGCACGATGATGAATACGCTTTCTTTCATTCTAGTAACACCCTGCAAATTTGCAATGACCATGATACCACAGGATAAGAGGGATGCAAATTTCAGGGCAGCTCTGGTACGTCTGATTTTCCCGGCACCATAATTATAGCTGATCACCGGAAGGAAGTGTCATCAGATGACCGGAATCCCCATATTTTCTACGGATTGAATCAGAGTGACTTAGTTCCTGACGTATCACATCCTGAAGACTGGAGTGGTAAGAGCGGTCTCTTTCGGTAAGAGCACCGGTAATAACTGTTTCAGCCTCAAAGTATTTCATGCAGACAGGAAGAGCAGGATTCTGAAGTTTGATCCGTTCATTTTCTTCATGATACCAGAGGATATCATCTGCAACATGTTGATAATACTGGCTTCTCCAATCTGATAATATTCTTCATTGTTGATCTTCATAGGAAAATATCCGCTTCCTTTTCGTACACATAATAATCAGGTATATATGATATAAGTGTGTGATAATGAACTGATTTTTGCAGTAATCAAAAGATAAAGTGCAATAACAGCATATAAAAAACCGTTCCTCCGGCAATTGATACTAACATCTGTCTCTTCCAGACATGTAATGCACAGGTAACAATAATTGCAAGAAATTCAGGAATTCCATGACTGCCCTGCATTACATTGACATTTCTGAGACAGTAAATAACCAGCATGCCAAAGACTGCGGATGGAAGAAACTTTCCGATGTATTGAATAAATGCCGGAGTTTCTTTATTCTCACGAAATACGATGAAAGGAAGAAAACGTGTGGTCATGGTGCCAAGGATGCACAGACCGATGGTGATGATCTGTTGTGCAAGTGTCATATTATGATTCCTCCTGTTAGTGTTTGGCGTTTGCTTTATATATATCTGTAACGTTATCTGCCGGACGATCCTTATATGTAGAATTCTGTAAAATTACGGGATCAGGCACATCCAATCTGCGTCGTAAAACAGTAAGCAGAGCAACAATCGCAATCATCGTCGGAATCATAAATGAATCCGCTCCGAATATCAGCAGGAAGATGAGCGATACACCAAGACCGATTAAAGATGAAATGTGATTGTCTTCCTTCAGCCACTGATCCATAAAGATAACGACGAACATGGCCGTCATTACAAAGCTGATTCCGTCGGTATTAATCTTCAATAAAGAACCAATGATTCCTCCGGCTGTCGCAGAAGCAACCCAGTAAAACTGATTCAATAACGTGACGAAGAACATGAACCAGCCTTTATCTACGTCTTCCGGGATGTCAGCGGTATAATTAACGGAGAATGTTTCGTCACACATGCCATATATCAGATAGAATTTCTTCCATCTGGTTCCTTTGAATTTGTCCAACATGGAAAGTCCGTAGAATAGGTGTCTTGCCTGGATTAAAAGAGCCATAATGAACACCTGAAGCGGTGCAAATGGGCTTAATAACATTTCCACAGCAACAAATTCCAGCGAACCGCCATAGATGAGCATACTCATAAACAGCGGATAGACGAAAGAAAATCCGGATGCGTTCGTATAGATTCCATAAGAGGCTCCAAGAAATATGAATCCCGTCATGATAGGAATCGTACATGGGAAAGCGGCTTTCAGAGCTTTTCGTCTCATAAAAATAGTAATCTCCTTTGTAAGTAATAGATAGTAAAAAGAAAATTATCGCTTATCGTTCTTTAATGTTTCCTTTTTCGATGTTTTCTCTAAGTATCTGGTCTGTTACCTTATATAAAGTCTCAGAACCAAGCTGTGTTTTGCGTTGTCTTCCATAGACCTGTTCGGAAGTTACCTGATGCTCACGCCAGTCGCCTCCGCCGTTACTGTTATTGAGAAGCAGTGGCTGCAGATTATCCATGGAATGTGCAAATTTAGATTCCGGTGTCTGGTAGTCTTCAAATTCGTCAAAAAGTGCAGTGAGTTCTTCTTTCTGGTCTTCCGGTAATAAAGAGAAGATCCGTTCTTTGGCGGCATCTTCACGGGCTTTCTGTGTCTTTAATCCTTCGGCATCGTAAGCGTAGGTATCTCCGGCGTCGATTTCTACGATGTCATGGATCAGGCACATGATCATAACTTTCGCAATATCGACCGGTTCATTGGCATAATCTTTTAACAGATAAGCCATGATCGCCATGTGCCAGGCATGTTCGGCATCATTTTCACGTCTTCCGTGTCCGGAGAGATGGGTCTGTCTTAAGATATTCTTTTCTTTATCAATTTCGAGAATGAAATTTAATTGTTGTTTTAATCTTTCATCCATTATGCAATCCTCCTTGTGTGCTCCGTATGAACAAACTATAAGATAGTATAACATAAAAGAAAGACAGATGAAAAGTAAAAACAAATAAAACATATAAAACATATTGACTTAATAGGAAAAGGATGCTAAACTCAAGTTATAGCGAGAAAAACGAAATTCTTGTGTGAAAGTAAATGAGTAATATCGGACTGTGGATGTATTTCACAGATGAGATAAGAGAACAGAAAGCAGGTGCAGGAAGTAATGAAACAGATATTATGCTTCGGAGATTCGAATACATGGGGATTAGACGGAGAGACCGGAAAGCGTTTTTCGTGGGAAGAACGTTGGACAGGGATTTTACAGGAAAAACTGGCAGACCGGGATGTAAGGATTATCGAAGAAGGTCTGTGCGGAAGAACGACCATATTTGATGATCCATTGCGTCTGGGAAGAAAAGGAACAGAACTGCTTCCAACATTATTGGAGACACATACGCCAGATGCAGTTGTGTTGATGCTTGGAACAAATGACTGCAAAACGATATTCGGTGCATCTGCAGAAGTAATCGGAAAAGGAATTGCAAGACTGTTAGAGCAGATTAATCAATATGCGGATAAGATGAACGTGCTTGTGATATCCCCGATCTATCTGGGAGAGAAAGTATGGCAGGACGGATACGATCAGGAATTTTCTCCGGAATCCGTGGAAGTATCGAAGAAATTGGAAGGAGTATATGAAAAAGTAGCCGGAAGATATGGCAAACGTTTCATGCGGGCAGCGGATTATGCAAGTCCGTCGGAAGCAGACCAGGAGCACATGGATGGAAAGAGTCATAAGATCCTTGCAGATGCAATTTATAGAAAAATAGAAGCAGAAGTTCTGTAATTGATAGAATCAGTTGCCTTCTTTCGAATGCATGGAGATATAGAGATATAAAAGATAAAAAGCCGCTGTCAGTCAATGCTGCATTCCTTTTTCACTGAATATTAGTAAAGGAATGTAGCAAGACGGAACAGCGGATTTTTTTACTTTGTATGAAATTCATTGTTTTTGGCTATAACTTCAGCATCCGGTTTTCCGGTAAATAATTCCATCACCGTACTCTTCGCATCAATAGCAGTAAACACACCTGCAAGAATGAACACAGCTCCGAGATATCCCATCGCCGGGAGCTTCTCATGCAGGAAGATATAGGAAAAGATTGCTGCAAATATCGGTTCCAGAGAGAATAAAAATCCTGTGTTTTCTGGTGTTGTATATTGCTGTACTACGGTCTGCACAACGAATCCATAAGCCGAGGACAGAAGTGCAAGTCCAAGAACTGAGATCCAGTCCAACGCGGTGTTCGGAAATATCGGGGATCCGAACACCAGCAGACCGATTACGGAATAAAGACATGTGAAACCCTGCTGGTAGACTCCAAGCGCAAGAGGATTCACGTGTCTGGTAAAATAGCTGTTTAATACAATATTAATGGAATAACTGAAAGCCGAAAGCATACAGAGCAGCGTTCCGGGCTTTACAGAAAAGATATCTCCGCCGTTGATCAGCACCATTCCGATCAATACGATAATGATTCCAAGCCGGACATGATGTTCCGGAAGCTTTCGGGAAATAATGGCATGAATGATCGGAACAAGCACAACGGTTGTGCTGAGGATGAAGCCACTCTGTGAGGCGGTAATCGTATTTAATCCATAAAGGATTGGTGTAAGGTTTGTAAAAAGCAGAAAGCCTGTGATGGCACTATAGAGTAAAAGTCTTTTATTGACCTTCAGTAACCTTTTGAAAAATATAAGTACCAGGAGCAGGAATGCAATTCCTGTACGCAGAGCCATCAGCATCAGAGGGGAAAGTCCCTCAATTCCCAGTTTCATAAATATATAAGAAGTGCCCCATGCCATAGAGCAGGTTGTAAGAATCAGATTGGCTTTTTTCGTCGACATAATCTGTGATTCCTCCTATGTAAGTGTTATCTTGATTTTTATTATAAAGCAGAATAGAATATAAGTAAAATTCATATTTGTCATGATGAGAATAAGAAAAACTGATATAAGATGTAGATAGAATGTAGAGTCATAACGCAAAAATATGTCAGAAAGGAAGCACAGAAATTGCTGGATAAATTAAAAGAACTTGGAATCAGAGATGATCTGATCTGTGAGATGAAAGAATATAGAGAGACATATCCGGTAGAACCGGAATATGCTTCAAGAATCCCGAAGCTGGAACAATTTTACTATGGAAAAGAAGTCTGGGAACAGGCCATTACCGCAATTTTGTGTGGAGAGAATATTCTGCTGGCGGGTCCGAAAGCAACAGGAAAGAATCTATTTGCAGAGAATCTGGCAGGAGTATTCGCAAGACCACGGTGGGATGTGTCTTTTCATGTGAATATGGATGCAGCTTCATTGATCGGGATGGATACATTCCGTGGGGGAGAGGTGACGTTCAGACCGGGACCGGTATATACAGCGGCAAAGG
This sequence comes from Dorea sp., assembly GCF_977044405.1. Lineage (NCBI taxonomy): Bacteria > Bacillati > Bacillota > Clostridia > Lachnospirales > Lachnospiraceae > Dorea > Dorea sp. The sequence goes on along the minus strand of NZ_CDRRQK010000001.1, from coordinate 7,736 downwards.
CAGGAGGCTTTGCCATACTGGATGAGATTAATATGGCAAAGAGTGAAGCGATGGCTGTGCTTCATGCGACATTGGATTTCCGGAGGACGATTGATGTTCCGGGGTATGAACGTATGGAGCTACATCCGGCAACGAGATTCATTGCAACGATGAACTACGGATATGCCGGTACAAAAGAGCTGAATGAAGCGCTGGTATCCAGATTTGTAGTGATTCAGATGCCGATGATTTCAAGGGAAAGTCTGATCAAATTAATAAGAAAGCATTATACGGACATCCGTGAAGAAGGAGCAGGAGAACTTGCTTCCATGTTCCTGGAATTACATAAGAAGTGTGAAAATGGAGAAATCTCTTCCAAGGCACTGGATCTGCGCGGCCTCTTAGGAGCAGTCGGTCTGATGGAAAAAGGACTCGATATATTTACGGCACTGGACATGGGAATTACCAATAAAACATTTGATACATATGAACAGACTCTGATCCGTGATACGATCCATACAAGAATCTCGAAGAAAACGGTGAGAAAAGACTTGTTTATAAAATGATATCTGACATCTGATTTGATATTACGAATTGCTTATTAGAAATGTGTGCGAACAACAGAAAATAGAAGCGGGAAAGTAGTGTATTGTAATATGGAAGAAATAGAAGAACGGGAATTAAGAGAAGCAAAAAGAGCGCGAAATTTCATATGGACGGCAGCAGAAAATTATGAGCTTGATCCACTTTTCCTTGCATTTGCACCGGATGGAACGGCAGATATATATCTGAATCTGATTATTGGTCTGACTTATAAGTGGTATGATCAGGAAAAAATAGATGATTTTTTTGATCAGCTTGGAGGAAAAGATCAGGAATTATACGAAGGCCTTCTGTGGATCGGACTGGAGAATGCATTGTATCAAAAAGAAAGAAAAACAAGATCTGCAATGGAAAATCTTCGGAGAGAGTATGCCATAGATAATCTGAACCGGTATATGAATCAGAAAGAATACGCAAGGATAGAGCAGATCCGGAATGCACATTGCAAGGAAATCCTGGGTCAGCCATCCGAATTAAGTACAGAAGAGGAAGAACTTCTGCATGCATTTTCCTATACAGAAGAGATGACAACGGAAGAACTTCTGGAATGCACTCGTGAAAATTTCTGGAAGTATTTTTCATATCGCCCGGCAAAAGTTTCAAAAAAGGAAGGCATTTATTTTTTACAAAAGGTTGCCGGAGCATTTCATTCAGTAGGAAAAGTGAGCGCCACTTATGTACGGGCAAAGAACTATGAAGATAAAGGAGAAACCAGCGGTGAAAAATCGGGAGCCATGGAAAGGTCGAAGCATTATCTGGTACAGCTATCATTAAAAAATGATCCGGAGGAAGCAAGAAAGTACGTGGAAGCCTGCTTCGGAAAAAGCATACATTCTCAGAGTAAACAGAAAAAAATAGATCGCAAGCTATGCATAGATAATCATAAGAACTGCCACATTTTATTTACAAGAGGTAATTCGAAGGAAGTTGCAAAAAGACTGGAAGATGATAAAAAGGGATTAGCGAAGCTTGCTTTGGGAAAAGAATGGGAGGAGAAAAAGAGAGGGGAAGAATTAGAAGAATATTTGAAAACAGCAGGAAAACGAGAAAAGCAGGAAATTCTGAAATTTCAAAAAGAATCTTTTTTACAATATGAGAAAAACAAACAGTATTATGAGAAAAACAGAGAGATATATCAGAACAGTATAAGAAAGCTTACAGAAAAATTGCGCATCTGCCTGGAGACACAGGACGAGACATTTCCGGAAATGACAACGTACGGGAAGATCAATCCAAGAGAAGTATGGAAAGCAGTTTATCTCGATAATCCAAGAGTGTTTGAACGGAAAGAAGAAGTGGAAATTCCGGGATTCTCAGTTGATATACTGATCGATGCATCATCGTCCAGAAAGCAGATGCAGGAACAGATTGCGGCTCAGGCATATGTCCTGGCAAAGAGTCTGAATGCATGCGGCATACCGGCACAGATTTATTCTTACTGTAGTATCCGGGGATTTACTGTGATGCGGATCTTTAAAAATTATGAAGAAGAGCAGGATGGAAAAGAAGTATTCAGATATGTCGCAGCAGGAAATAACCGAGACGGACTGGCCCTGCGTGCAGCAGGATATCTGATGGAAAAAAGTGAAAAACCGGGAAAAATCTTACTTGTACTGACAGATGCAAGTCCGATGGATGACCAGAATATTGGCGAGGGAGCATTTTACACAAACAAAGAGTACACAGATCAGTCGGCGGTAGAAGATACGGCTAGAGAAGTCCAGAAGTTAAAACAAAAAGGAATTCAGGTTATCGGAATCTTCATGGGAAGTGCAAAATCCGCAGAAACAGCGACAGAGATATTCGGCAGGGGATTGGTACGGATTCAGAATATTAATGACTTTGCCGGAGCAGTGGGAAGGGTGTTGAGCGAGGTAATAAAGAATTAGAGATAGAGCCAGAGCCAGAGGATAGAGCCAGGGGGACGAGAAAAGAGGCTTTTTCAGTGTCGCCGTGGGAAGGCAATGAGGACGAGAAAAGAGGATTTTTCAGTGTCCCTATGGTTGGCAAAGTGCATATATTAATAATAAAGACAATTGGAGTCAATATCATGACCAGTCAGAAACTAGAAAACCTTTTAAATCTTGCACTGGATTCTACGGAAGATGAGAGGGAAAAATCATTGAATTTAAATGTCGGCTATAATCCGATCGACAGAGAATGGGATCTAATCATTAAATATTCTGGAAATCTGGACCGAGTCAGAGAAATCGCATCCGGAGTAACAGAGCTTCAAAATGAATATGCAATCATCCGAATTGCAGAATCCAGAATCAATATATTATCGGGAATTCCGGAAGTAGAATATGTAGAAAAACCAAAGCGACTGTTCTTCCAGACAGCAGAGGGAAGGCGTGTGTCTTGTATCAATGCGGTACAAGATACACGCCTTTCTCTGTATGGACAGGGAATATTGGTTGCAATCATAGATTCGGGAATTGATTATGCCAATACAGATTTTCAAAATGCAGATGGAAGTACGAGAATCCGCTATCTATGGGATCAGTCGTTGAATCCGGGAGAGGGGGAAAATTCGCCGGAAGGATACGGAACCGGTGTGGAATATACAAAAGAACAGATAGATGAAGCTTTGAATGCGCAGACAGTATCAGAACAAAGAAGGATTGTGAGAAGTCAGGACATTTCCGGGCATGGAACAGCTGTGGCGGGAGTAGCGGCAGGAAATGGAAGAAACAGCGGAGGACTTTATGCCGGAGTTGCCACACAGAGTGAATTACTTATTGTAAAACTTGGCAATTCAATGCAGGAAGGATTCCCGAGAACGACGGAACTGATGATGGGGATTGATTATGTGATAAGAAAAGCATTGGAACTTCGCATGCCGGTAGCGGTGAATATCAGCTTTGGAAATACATACGGCGGACATGACGGAATGACTTTATTGGAGCGGTATATTGATGACATTTCAAATATATGGAAAAGTGTATTTTGCATTGGTACAGGAAATGAAGCGGCAAGTGCCGGGCATACATCGGGAAGAATTGAATCAGAAAGTGAAGTGACGGTACAGCTTGCAATTCAGAGCAGGCAGCCGTCTGTCAGTGTACAGATATGGAAGGAATATACAGATCAGATAGAGATTTCTATTGTGAATCCGTCCGGAGTGAGAGTTGGTCCGATTCCGGAGGTACTGGGACCGCAGAGATTCAGAATCGGGCAGACGGAAATACTGACTTATTATGGAAAACCAAGTCCATACAGCACATCTCAGGAAATTTATATTGATTTCCTTCCGGTAGAGAGTTATCTGACAGAAGGAATATGGAGAATTGTCCTGACATCGGGGAAAACCGTGACCGGTCAATATGAGATGTGGCTTCCAGGCGATGCGGTTTTAAATCGTGGAACAGGATTTTTATTTCCGACAGATCAGACAACACTCACCATCCCATCATCGGCAGGCCGGGTGATATCCGTAGGAGCGTATGATGCCAGAACATTTGCATATGCGGATTTTTCAGGAAGAGGATTTACCAGACTTACGAATCTGGTGAAACCGGATCTGGTGGCACCGGGAGTGGAAGTTGTGACAGCAACAACAGGAGGCGGTTACGTAGCCTTTACAGGAACATCATTTGCCACACCTTTTGTGACGGGAAGTGCAGCGCTTTTGATGGAATGGGGGATTGTCCGGGGAAATGATCCGTATCTGTATGGAGAGAAGGTGAAAGCCTATCTGAGACGGGGAGCGAAAACACTGCCGGGATTTGCAAGGTATCCGAATGAGGAAGTGGGGTATGGTGAGGACGTTATAATAAGGTTATATTGAAATATCAGGTGATGCTTCTACAGGATACGATTGGAAAGCATCTTCTGGAAGTGGACAAGGCAGCCAGAGAACGGGAAGAAGTGATTCTGAAGCAGTTGGAATCACCAATATGTCCAGTATTTCTTTACAGGATTTGAACAAACGATTCTATGCGACTGGAATGTACGGAAAGTTATTAAATGACTGTGCAGATATTCCATGTAAAGCAATGGAGAACACAGATGTATTAAAAAAAGCAGTCGGTGAGGACACACTGATTTATGAGAAAAAAGGACAGGATGCAATCATATGGCGATGACTGGATTGAAAAATCTGTACGAACAGGGAAAGTTCACGGAACAACATAGTATATTCATTATGCGTACTTTTGGGGAGAAGTGATTATTTGAGAAAGCAGTGTTGTTATATATACGAGAGTATTGAGTAGAAATAGTGCAATTTTCACATGATATTATACAAGAATTACATGAAAATATATCGTATTATTGATATAGTATTCTTGAATTGTATGTGAGGAGAAAACTATGGAAACTGAAAGAAAAACATTAACACAGCTATCTGTGCCAATATGTTTAGAAACTTTATTTTATATGCTTTCAGGCATGGTCGATACGCTTATGCTATCATCTGTGAGCGACCAGGCTGTAGGAGCAGTGGGAACAGCCAATACATATATAGGTGTTTTTATTATCATGTTTGGGGTTATATCATCGGGTATGATAGCTGTTATGTCACAAAATATCGGAGCCGGAAGACCGGGAATTGCATATCAGGCAAGACAACTTGGACTTATATTCAACGCATTGATAGGTATCGTAATGTCGGTCATTCTTGCTGCTTTTTCTGGCGGGATACTTCGAATCGTAAGTATTGCTCCGGCTTTGCTTGAGCCGGCTGAAATATATCTTAGAATTGTCGGAGGTGCATGTTTTTTAAATGCGCTGATTCCTATTTTTTCCAGTTATTTGAGAGTGTTTGGATATACAAAGCATTCTTTGATAGGAACTGTTGTTGGAAATGTTCTTAATATAATACTTAATTCAGTATTCTTATTTGCATTCAACTGGGGTGTAATGGGAGTTGCTGTTGCCACGGTTATTTCAAGAGTTGTAAATCTTATTATTGTAGCAGGCATGGGGGCTGTACTTATAAAAGCAAAACAGAGTCCTGAGCGGATTACATCAAGAAAGATATTTGCGCAGATTGTTAAGATTGGTTTCCCTTCTGCGCTTGAAACAGCACTTTACAACATCGCAATGACCTTTATTGTGCGTTTTATGAATCAGATGGATGTGGATGGAATGAATGTTACAGCCCGCTCATATGCTGTACAGATTGCCAATTTCTCGTATTGTGTGGGAGCTGCCCTTGCTCAGGCAAATGCAATTATGACCGGCTGGAGAATTGGAGCAAAAGAGTTTGAGGAATGTAACAGGGGGACGAGAAAAGCTGCGATATACGGTATTATCACAGCGACCTGTTTTTCCGTGACATTTGCATTGGCCGGACATTTTATAGTGCATATATTTACAAATGATACACAGATGATAAATCTTGTGGTAAAGTTGTTAATAGTAGATATATTTCTTGAATTTGGAAGGGTAACAAACCTTGTATATGGTCAGGCATTAAAAACGAGTGGAGATGCACTTTTCCCGGTTATACTCGGTGCGGTATTTATGTATTTGTTTGCAGTTGGCGGAACCTATTTTCTCGGAATACACATGGGACTTCTGGCTGTAGGAGCATATATTGCTATGGCAGGTGACGAATGTGCAAGAGCTGTGGGAATGGTACTTAGATGGAAGAGTGGAAAATGGAAAAGTAAAGGTCTTATAGAAGTATAGGAGAGATTATGTACTTTGAATTAAAGGAAAATAAACCACATGGAACAAAGGATGATCCGTTTAGTACATATCATATAAAAAATGAGGGACGATCGTTTCAGATACCGGTTCATTGGCATGATGAACTGGAAATTATATATGTAAAAAGCGGTTTTCTGACTGTTAGTATATCAGGAGAAAATTATATTGGAACTCCCGGGGATGCTTTTGTAGTGTCGCCGGGCAATCTGCATTTCATGGGTTCACAGACTGGTACAGTGGATTATTTTACTTTCCTTTTTCCGTTAAAATATATATCTTTTTGCATAAATGACATGTTGAATGAGAAATTACTGGAGCCATTAAAAAATGGTCATCTGATGATAAGTCCACAAGTAAAAGATACAGCCAAAGAACTGTGTGAGCAGTTGGTTGAAATATATGTGGCAAAAAACAAGAAAACGGAATCCAAAATAACTGCTCAGATAAAGACAAAAATAATTCTTTTACAATTTATTCTTGAAATGTGGGAGAAGGGCTTTGTGATCGAAAATGATAAAAGCGGGAGAAATATGGTAGAAAAAGAAATGATTTCATATATACAGCAGAATTTTATGGAAAAGATATCGTTAAAAGAGTTCGGGGAGCAGTTTCATCTTTCGGAAAAGTATATATCACGATATTTTAAGGAACATTTTCATATTACGTTTTCGCAATATATCACACATTTACGATTAGAGCACGCAAAACAGCTGTTACAAGATACGGATACTCCTGTTACAGAGGTCGCAATGCAGAGTGGATATCAGAATGTAAGCTATTTTATCAGAAGCTTCAAAAAAACATATGGAGTGTCGCCGTTAAAATATAGAAAAAAATAAGTCAGGTACATGGTTAGAATAGAACTTGAAAAATATAAAAGATGCTATAAAAAGGTTAGGGAACAACCGAAAGGGAGTTTCCTAACCTTTTTGTATAAGAATAATTAGATAAATATTATGTCACAGGAACTTCTCCTGTAGACTTTCGTTCAATCAGCTGTGCATGCAATAAAAATGTGCTGATTGAAATGTCGTTAAGCAGGCTTGATAGTGCAAAGAACCCGCTTTTTCCGAGCTCAAGCCGATCTTGCCTGATTGTAGTCAAAGGAGGAGACGTATATGCTGCAATCGGAATATCATCAAATCCGATAATACTGATATCCTCAGGCACCTTGTATCCTAGTTGCTGACACTGGATAAGGGCTGCATTGGCAAGAGTGTCCTGGCTACAGATGATAGCAGTCATTCCTTTTTCCAGAAACCGCGGCAGGTGCTTTTCCATACATTCAGACAAATAATAAGAGCAGCCGGTAGAACTAGAGGTAGTGTTCAGTCCATGTTGGTGCATGGCACGGAGGAAAGCTGCATGTCGTATCTGAAGAATCTGAGATCCAAGAGAACCGCTGAGATAGGCAATCTTACGATGCCCAAGTCTGGCAAGATAAGAGACAGCAAGTTCCATTCCCTCATCATTATCAATACCTACATAAGCAGTAG